>URTQ01000176.1 GCA_900550855.1 uncultured Eubacteriales bacterium | reverse complement strand
AAAACGAAAAGGCAAAAAAAAGAAAACAAGACAAAATCGGCATATTGTATCGACTTTGTTTTTTACATTATATTTATTTGACTTTATAAAAAACAAATTTTAAAATATGGGCGCAATAAACAAGAAGGAAGAAAGCATCGTATGCAAAAAGATTTGACCGTCGGCAAACCTATGAGCGTGATTTGGAAGTTTTGCTTGCCACTTTTCGGCAGCATAATTTTTCAGCAACTTTACAATCTCGCAGATAGCTTCGTAGCGGGAAAATTTATCGGCGACAACGCGCTCGCCGCCGTCGGCAACAGTTATGAGATAACCCTCATATTTATTGCTTTCGCTTTCGGTTGCAACATCGGTTGCTCGGTTATCGTTTCAAAGTTTTTCGGCGCGAAAAAGTTTAACGATATGAAAACCGCCGTGTTTACCACTTGGATTGCGGGCGGCGTTCTTTGCGCAATTCTTATGGTGCTCGGACTCACGCTCAGCGAGGCTCTTTTGGGTCTTATACGCACGCCGAGCGAGATTATGGCGGATTCCAAACTATATCTCGACATCTACGTTTGGGGCTTGCCGTTCGTGTTCTTCTACAACATCGCAACGGGTATTTTCTCGGCAATGGGGGACAGCCGCACGCCGTTTATTTTCCTTGCCTGTTCGTCGCTTGCGAATATCGGTATGGATATTCTGTTCGTCGCAACTTTCAAAATGGGCGTTGCGGGCGTTGCGTGGGCGACGTTCCTTTGTCAAGGCGTAAGTTGCGTGCTTGCCGTCGCGTTCGTTTTGGTGCAACTCAAAAAGGTCAAAACCGAAGGCAAAATCAAAGTCTTTTCTTGGCGTATTCTGCGCGATACGGCGGTGATTGCCGTTCCGAGTATCTTCCAACAAAGTTTCATTTCGGTGGGCAACATCATCATTCAAAGTATGGTCAACTCGTTCGGCACGGCGGTTATGGCAGGCTACTCGGCAAGCATAAAACTAAACAACCTCGTCGTAACGTCGTTCACCACGCTCGGCAACGGTATTTCGAACTATACGAGCCAAAATCTCGGCGCAAACAAGCCCGAGCGTATTCGTCCCGGGTTTATGTCGGGATTGATTTTCGTTTGGATTCTGTGCGTGCCTATCGTGCTTCTTTATATGCTCGCCGGCAAGCCGCTTCTTCTCATATTCCTCGAAGACGGCGGAAGCGAGTCTATGCAAGTCGGGTTGCAGTTCTTGCGTATCGTGTCGCCGTTCTACTTTATGGTAGCGGTCAAAATCATTGCCGACGGCGTGCTTCGCGGCGGCGGAAAGATGGGAAGATTTATGATAACCACCTTTACAGACCTCATTCTTCGCGTCGTTATATCCGCATTCTTGTACAAGCCGATGGGCCCGACGGGTATATGGTGGTCTTGGCCGATAGGCTGGGCGGTCGGAACAATCCTCTCGGCAGCGTTCTTCTTCACGATAAAGTGGAACAAGCACCTTCCCGAAGAAGTATATATCCGCGAGCCTAACTTGCCTCAGTCGCTCGTAGATTGCGACGAGGAACACGCTACGGAAGTCCTCGAATCCGAGCAGGAAGCAACCGACGACGCGCTTGCCGTCACCGAAACGGACAGCGAAAACGTCGCCGAGTGATTATCAAAAGGAAAGCGAATAACGAGAATTAACAGTCAAACATTGCACTCAAACAAAGAAAAACGCACCGACGGGTGCGTTTTTTTGATGGATTTTAATGAGAGGGAATCACCAGTCTTCACGGTGATTGATTTTTACATCGTCATAATACTCAAAGTACTTTTGTTTGTATCTTTGAGTTTCGTTGCGGTGGCGTTTGAGTTCTTCTCGCGCCGCCTTTTCGGCTTCGTTTTTCGGCTCTGCACCCTTTACTTCGTCAATAGGGGTGAGGCGAGTTTTTTCGTAATCCATAAGCAAAAATCTACTCTGAGGCAACGGCAACACGCAAGTGTGCGTATTGCGCTAAGCCTCGCTTGATTTTTGCTTTACTACCGCGCAGAGAATTTGTGCTATCAGTTCAAACACGGACAAAAACTCGTGTCGCAATTTCGCCAAATTATCTGCTTGGTGATGCGTGCTGCGCACGCAAG
>URTQ01000175.1 GCA_900550855.1 uncultured Eubacteriales bacterium | reverse complement strand
AGCGTCTACGAAAAACAATACTGCTTACGCAGTCGTGCATACGCACAACACTTTCGTGTTATTGTTTTCTTGTCCGCATCGCACGCAAAGTAAAAATGCTGCGCGCTTTTCTTTGCTTTGCTTGCGGTCAGCACCGAAAGGCGGTTCGTGCGCCATAGGCGCGGACGGCTTTGCCGTCTAAGGACACGAAAGCAAAAATAAAAGCACTCGTTTGAGTGCTTTTGGTTGGATTGAGTGGACTCGAACCACCGACCCCCACCTTATCAGGGTGGTGCTCTAACCTACTGAGCTACAATCCAATATAAGTGGTGGAGATACACGGATTCGAACCGAGGACCTCCTGAATGCAAATCAGGCGCTCTACCAACTGAGCTATATCCCCACGTGAATGCTATAAGATAATAGCATTTACATAGATGTTTGTCAAATGTTTTCAAAAAAATTCTTGCCCTATTTCTTGCGCGATAAAAAACGTGTTGCCGAGATAAGGCGTACGAGGCAACAAACGTCAATATTGATATTTCTTTTTGTTGGTTATTAGGGAAATCGTATCAAGTACGAACGCGAGTCCTTCCGCAACTATGATTGCCGCCCATATGCCGTTGAGTTCGAACGCCATCGGCAAAAGCAACACCGCGCCGATTTGGAATATCAGCGTACGCGCAAACGACACTATCGCCGAGATAAGACCGTTGTTGAGGGCGGTGAAGAACGACGACGTGAAGATGTTAAATCCCATAAATATAAACGAGATGGAATATATGCGCATTGCGGTGGTGGTCATATCGAGCAAATCTTTGTCATAACTTATGAATATGCTTGCAAGCACTCGCGCAAGGGAAGCGGACAAACCCCGCCTTCGAGACCGTAACGTATTCCACCTAAATGCAAAAGGTGAAACAAGCAGTTAGAATAGTGGTTTTTGAAAACAAGACAAACGGGAAAAGGCGACGCATTGCGTCGCCGTTTTCCTTTTGTTGGGAAAGAGAGGGAAGTTTCTTTTATGCTCAAATTGAGCACAAAGAAAATAGGCAAATTAATTTTTGTCCGTTTTGCTACGGAAGAATCGGAATCTCCCGTCTGCGTGCGAAGCACGCCCCACCAAGCAGATAATCTCGCGAAATTGCGGCGTGAGTTTTTGTCCGTCTTATTTTGATAGCGAAGATTCTCTGCGCGGTAAAGATTGCGAGAACAAGTGCGATGTTAAGCAATAAACTTTCGATTGTTGCTTCCATCGCAACGCCGTTTGAGCAATTATGCGCATTCCAAAAGCAACTTGTCTGCGACGAGGGCGATAAATTCGCCGTTGGTCGGCTTTTCGTTGGGGGCGTAAATCTTTATGCCGAACACGTTGTTGATGTTCTCGATTTTGCCTCTGTTCCAAGCAACCTCGATTGCGTGGCGTATGGCGCGTTCCACTTTCGACGCGGACGTTTGATACCTTGCGGCGATGCCGGGGTAGAGTTGTTTTGTGATAGAGTTGATGATTTCGGGCGTTTCGATGGTCATTTTGATGGCTTCGCGCAAGAATTGATAGCCTTTTATATGCGCGGGGATACCAACCGAAATAAAGAGGTTTGCGATTCTCTCGTCCAGAGTTTTGTTCTTGCGCACGTTGACTTGCGTTCGCGGTGCGGGGCGAGGCGTTGAAAAGTCGTTTATGACTTTGATCAAAGTGTTGTAGTCGAATGGTTTTGCAAGAAAGTAACTTGCACCGTATTGCATTGCTTTTTGCACGAAGCCGTCGCTTGCGAGTTGGGACATCATAATGACGATAGAACTTTTGTTTTCCATCGCATTTAGCACGCCGAAGCCGTCCAATTCGGGCATCACGATGTCAAGAAGCACGAAGTCGGGCTTGTAGAGGTCGATGAGTTTCAAAGCGTCGTTTCCGTTTTGAGCGACGCCCACGACCTCGAATCCGTCTTGCGCATTGATGAAATCTCGCATACCCGTACATAACGCTGCGTTGTCGTCTGCAATTACAATAGTTTTGTTCATAATTTTCCTCCAAATGGCGTAATTTGTTGTGTTAATTTGATTATAAAATTCGTTCGCGAACAAAAAATCGCATTTTTCACGATTTTTTGTCGATGTATATACATATTTGTTTATTAGGATTGTTTATTCCGAATAAATGTTACAATTGCGTTAACAATGCACATTTTACGCGCATTTTGTCGGGTTTTCAACAATTATTTTCACCATTTTTTCTTTGCACCATATATGGCACGACCAAATTTTTCACCCACTACATAAAGTTATATCAAAAAAATTTAGAAAAAAA
>URTQ01000174.1 GCA_900550855.1 uncultured Eubacteriales bacterium | reverse complement strand
CAGAAAAAAAAAAAAAAAATAAGAAAGTAAAAAGGGGCGCCGAGGCGGCGTCCTTTTTCGTTGCAAAAAACATACGGACGATTAGATAATTAAAATTTTGGGTCTTTTATTCTTCGAATATATGTAGTATAATACTAATACAAAAAACTTTGCGTGCGCTTGCGCGCGGGAGGCATATATGAGAATGTACGACATTATTCGCAAAAAACGCGACGGCGGCGAACTTTCAAAGGAAGAAATCAACTTCTTTATCGACGGATACGTCAAGGGCGAAATCCCCGACTATCAGGCTTCGGCGTTGCTTATGGCGATTTTCTTTAACGGTATGAACTTCGACGAAACGGTTGCGCTCACTTTTGCTGTGCGCGATTCGGGTCAACGTCTTGATTTTTCGTCCATAAACGGCATAAGAGTGGACAAGCACTCGACGGGCGGTGTCGGCGACAAGACGAGCCTCGTGGTTGCGCCGCTTGTGGCGTCGCTCGGCGTGAAAGTGGCAAAAATGAGTGGCAGAGGTTTGGGACATACGGGCGGCACGATTGACAAACTCGAATCGATTCCCGGGTTCAAAACCGACATTTCCGAAGAAGAATTTTTGAAAAACGTCAACGAAATCGGCGTTTGCATAGTCGGACAAAACAAGGACCTCGCACCTGCGGACAAAAAGTTGTACGCCCTTCGCGACGTTACGGCGACGGTTGACAGTTTGCCGCTCGTGGTGTCGAGCATTATGGGCAAGAAACTTGCCGCAGACGACGATTGCATTGTGCTTGACGTAAAGACGGGAAGCGGCGCGTTCACAAAAACCATAGAAGAAAGCAGAAAACTTGCAAAAACTATGGTTGAAATAGGCAAACAGGCAGGCAAAAAAATGCTTGCTCTTATCACGGATATGGACAGACCGCTCGGCGACGCAATCGGCAACACGCTCGAAGTCAAGGAAGCAATCGACACTTTGAACGGTCACGGTCCGCAAGATTTCACCGAAATTTGCGTGATTTTGGCGACTAATATGCTCTATCTTGCAGGCAAGGGCAGCGTCGAGCAATGCGAAAAGATGGTCAAAGGCGCACTCGCCGACGGAAGCGCGCTCGAAACGCTCAAAAAGATGGTCAAGGCGCAGGGCGGCGACGTCGAGTGTATCGAAAATCCCGACAAGTTTGCAAAAGCACCTTACGTTATGAGCGTAAAGGCGAAAAAGAGCGGATATATTCAACGAGTGGACACCGAGGGTTACGGCATATCCAGCCTTCTTCTCGGCGCAGGCAGAAACACCAAAGAGGAAAGCATAGACTTTTCGGCAGGTATCGTTCTCAAAAAGAAAACGGGCGATTACGTCAATGAGGGCGACGAGATTGCGGTTATGCACACTTCCGAAGAAAAGAGGTTCGCGCCCGCGCTTGAAAAGTTCTACGCTTCCACGATAATAGGCGACGAAGAACCGCAAAAACGCCCCATCGTGCTTGACAGAGTGGAATAAGAGCATAAATCGCAAAACGCAAAAGACGTAAAAGTCAGATTACAAAAGGATATACAAATGGCAAAATTATATTTCAAATTCGGCGCAATGGGTTGCTCGAAAACGGCGCAGGCACTCATAACAAAGTTCAACTATGAAGAAAGAGGTATGAAAGTCGTGCTTGTCAAACCCATAGTGGACACTCGCGACGGCGTGACGATAACTCGCTCTCGCATAGGACTTTCGGCAGAGGCAGTCGCCGTTGCGCAAAACGAGGATTTGTATCAACTCTACAAGGACAAATTCAGCGGATACAACGTCATCATCGTTGACGAGTGTCAGTTCCTCACCCCCGAACAAGTCGACCAACTCGGGCAAATCGTCATAGATTTCAACATACCCGTGCTGTGCTTCGGACTTGCGACCGACTTTACGACTCATATGTTCCCGGGAAGCAAACGTCTTTTCGAGATTGCAGAGTCGATAAGCGAGATAAAATCCGTGTGCAAGTGTGGTGCGAAAGCGACTGTCAACGCGCGTATGGACGACAACGGAAACATCGTTTTCAAGGGCGAACAGGTATGCCTCGGCGGAAACGACCGCTACGTCGCTATGTGCAGAAAGTGCTGGCTAAAAAAGAAAGCCGAACAAGAAGCGAAAGGCTTGTATCTGTGAGGTGAGTATGGAAAGTATCGTCATCGGCATATGCGGCGGCACGGGAAGCGGCAAAACCACTCTTGCGAGCAGAATAAACAAGGCGTTCGGCTCGGACGCGGTTATGCTCAGTATGGATTCCTACTACAAGTCGAACAGGGATATTCCGTTTGAGGAAAGAG
>URTQ01000173.1 GCA_900550855.1 uncultured Eubacteriales bacterium | reverse complement strand
CAGCACCGCTAAATAGAGTCTTGGGGCAAGCTATAAAATATTTGTCTAAAAAAGTTGCAATCAAGTGTTTACGAGTCGAAATTCGTGTGCTATAATGTCAATATTATAAATTTTATATTGTGATAAGGTGAAAAATGAAAATCAAATTGAACGAATTTTTCAGACGCGACGTTGACGGCGTCGACGTGTTGCTGACGGATTCCCCCGAAGTCAAAGCGCAAGTAAAAAAGCACAAAAAAACCGTGAAAGACGCAATCGTATGGTCGATTGTCGGTACGCTTTTGTTCGTGTTGGTGCTAAACGTCGTGATTTTGCCGCTTACGGGCAAGTGCGCGCGCGTCGAACACGTCACCGATTACGTCGGCGACAATCAATACATCGCTTTCCACAAACCCGAAGGCTTGATGCTTTCCGCTCACCGCGCGGGCGGCGTTCTCGAACCCGAAGAAACGATGGCGGCGTTCAAGCAATGTATGGAAGAAGCGCAAAGAGAGAATTACAAAGTCGATATTCTCGAATTTGACTTGCACCTCACAAAAGACGACGTACTCGTGCTTATGCACGACCACGAAATCGACCGCACGTCAAACGGCACGGGCAAGATTTGCGATATGACTCTTGCCGAACTCAAAACCTACAATTTCGGCTACAACTTCAAGACCGAAGACGGCGTTTACAAGTATCGCGACAAGTCCGACGCGGAACTCGAAAACGTGCGTATCGCCACGCTCAAAGAGGTTTTGGATTACGTCGAAAAGGTCGCTCGCCCCGACAAAACAATGAATTACGTCATCGAAATCAAGGACGGCGACGACGTGGGCAGACGCGCTATGAACAAACTCTATCGTATGATGGTGGAATACGACATCGTCGACCGCACTGCGTTCGGCACTTTCCACGGCGAAATCAGCGAGTATGTCGACGAGTGCAACGCTTTGGGTACGTTCGAGCAGAAAGTGGTGCGCTCTGCGGGTATCACGGAAGTTCTCGATTTCTATTATGCATTCCTTTACGGCAATACGAACGCAAAATTCAACTTCAAAGTTTTGCAAATTCCGATGGGCTTCAACGGCTTCTTCGATTTGTCTACGAAAGAGTTTATCGACTTTGCGCACAGTATGGGCATTGCGGTGCAGTACTGGACGATAAACGACCCCGACGACGTTGCCAAACTTCAAGCCAACGGCGCGGACTGCATAATGACGGACAATCCGAAAATGGCATACGAAGTTCTGCACAGAAACGACAAATAAGCAGTGTAACAAATCGCATAAGGCACTCGAAAGGGTGACTTATGTTTAGCGTAACGGGCGAAGTTTGCTCTGAAACGCTGTCTTTTACGATAAGCGATAGGTTATAAAGGTGAGATATGAATAATCCTATAAATAGCGAGTTGGCAATCGTATACAGAGAATGGCTCGAAGCGTCAAAACGACCGAACGGAATTTTTTGTGATAAAAGCGGCGTTGAGAAGTATTCGAATCCTTATTTTTTCGGCGTTTCCGACGAATGGGATATTATAAAAGACGGCACAAGAATACTGGTTGTCGGACAAGAGGGCGCAAGCGGACATTGGAATGCATTCGATATGGAAAGCGATAAATATATTGCTTTCGACGAAGTGGAAAAATTGCAGGAAGCGTCGATTGCGACCGTTGCGAAACGTGTTGACGGAAAAGAGGCAAGCGTCGATATTTGCGGTGAAAAGCATTTCATAAAAGACAATAAAAGCGCGTTTTGGTGCTTTTTCAATCGCATAGCAACAAACGACAATGTAATGGAAGCATGTCCTTGTGCATGGACGAATATCGACCTTGTTAGTTACAACCAAAAAGCCGCAAACCGCAAGTATAAACTTAGCGAAGCCGATAGAAAAATTTTGCACGCCGATACAATTCCCGCAATTTTCAAAAGACTAGCGGATATAGCAAAGCCCACGCATATAGTGTTTGCTTCTTGGCGCGACATTTCGTTCGATCATGAGTTCGAGTCGAAACCGTCAAAATTTTTGAACGATTCTTTCAAGCGCAACGGCGCAACTTCCGTTTTACTCACGCATCTGTCGGGTATACCGTGTCTTGTTTCGTATCATCCGCGGTATCTTAAAATGAAGAAAGTTTTGGATGACGTAATCAAAACTATATGCGACTACATATATGCCGAAAAAATAGACGAAAATCTGATAGAAACGAGTTTAAAACTCGACTGAACGTATAAAAAAGCAATTTCGCGATGTACCGAAAACGGTGCATCGCTTTTCTTATATTATAAGCGAGTACCTGAGCAATATTGCGCTCGTCCTCAACTACAAGAATTTTCTTCTTTTTGTCGTTGTTTTCCATACTTTTAAGGCTCCTTTCCGCTTAATCAAATATGTTCGCCGTCTTTATCTCCCCAC
>URTQ01000172.1 GCA_900550855.1 uncultured Eubacteriales bacterium | reverse complement strand
ATACTTATACCTATGAAAAAGACGATTGAAAATTCAAGAAAAATATTGACGATATTGCTGTTTGCCGCCATTTTCGCGGCGGTTTTTTCGAGTGCTTTCGCAGCGTCTTACGCAAGTGCGGAAAGCGCGCAAGAGAGCGATTTTGTCAGACTTTTCCCGACGGTAAACTATTTTCAATCGGCAAATCCGTCTTTGGTCAGCGCAAACGCCGACTATCTCTTGGTGTACGACAAAGACGTTCGCTCGCTTTTCGTGCGCCCCAACGACTCGTCGGACACTTACGTTTACGAGGCGGATTTTGAAAGCGTAACAAGCCTTTTCGTGCTTGAAAACGTGGCGTTTTTGCAAGCGGACGACAAGTATTACACGATAGACCTAAGCGACAAAACCGCAAATGCCGTCGAGGTTGCTCTGCCCTCGCCCTCGCGTATCGCTTCGATTACGAGCGACGGCACTCGCCTTTACGCTCACTCGCCAAAGGGCGCGTTGACAATTTACGACAAAACTCTTTCTCAAACTTATAACGTCGACGCGGAAGATTCCCCCGACGAACTTGCCGGCTCGAACGCAATCGCAGGCGAAAACGGCAATCTTTACACTTTCCCGTCCATTTACGGCAACGCCTTTTTCGTGAAATTCGACACGACTTTGAACACGGTCGAGGCGCACCCCATAACGCAAAGCATCACGCAAGCGTACGTCGGCGACGTCGTGTACGCCCTCGAAGTTTTGCCTGCTACGAGTCAAAAACGCTTGATTTGCCTTGACAAAACCACGGGCGAATTGATTTTCCATACCGAAATTTATCCGCAAGCGTTCTTTGCTTACGGCAACAGAGTTTTCACAATAGAGAACAAGAGCGTCGTCGTCTACACTCTTGCAAGCGACAAATCGGGGCTTTCGAGAACGACGTCCATAACGATGACGGGCAACGACGCGTATCACCTCGACAATCCCGTTGACTTGTGCGCCGCTGACTACGGATATATCGTTGCGGACAAAAACAATTCCCGTCTTGCAGCCATTGACAAATCGGGCGTTCTCACCGAGCAAAAACTCGACGATACCCCTCTTGCGCTCACCTCTTCCGAGCGTGATATTTATTGCGTATTTCAAGACAGAATAGACAGAATTTCAAGCGGCGAAACCACAAAAACGTACGAACTTTCGGGCGTTATCGACGTTGCGTATTCTGACAAACTCTACGCGCTCGCCCCCGACGGCGTATACACCGCAATCGGCAACTCGCTCATAAAGATATTCGACGCCGAAAACGGCAAGCGTATCGCCACCGCCAAAAACGGCACGAACGTTTACGTCCTCACTGCCGATTCCGTCTTGTGCATAGACCGCAACGGAACGAAACTTTTTGACGCGGCAAACGCGGATTTTTCCGAAGCCGTCGACTTTGCAATCGACTATACGGGCAAAGCATACGTCGCGTTCAAGGACAAAATCGTCACATATTACGCAAATCAAAGCCAAACGATTGCCGTGAAAGCGGCGAATCTGAAAGCGAATATCACGAGCGTATGCCTTGACGGCGAAAACGTCGTCTTCACCGCTGAAGAAAGTTTCGTCGGCACGCTCAACGTAAACGCAACGACAAAGCAAAGTTTCAGCGCAACGCTTCCGACATTAGAGCGTAGCGAGTTCTATTTTGCAACCGCCAACGACGGCGCACTCGAATACTCGTGGGACGGCAGACTCGAAAATACGCAAATCGCTTCGAGCGACGTTTATCTCGTCGTTGACAAGGCAATCGATGGCGCAAACGAAAACCTTAGATACGCGCTTGTCGGCGACAAACTCGCAATCGTATCGCAAGACGACTTCACAAAGGTTGAAATAAGCGCATTAAATGGCGAATACGTCGCAAAAGAGGACGTCACGCTCTATGCTCTGCCCTATTCGCAAAGCGGCGCAATCGAGATTAAAGCAGGTGAAAAGGTCGCTCGCATAAGCGACGTCGCAGGCTACGACAACGCAAAGTGGACTATCGTTCGCTACGGCGAAAACACCTACTTTGTCAACTCGTCCGCAATCGAAGAATACGTCGAAATCGTGGACGAAAAAGACAAAGTTTACGGCAAAGCCAACGCCGACAGAGTGGGCGGAATGGTCAACGTATACGCCTCTGCCGACACAAACAGCGAGGTCTTATTCCAAATCGTTGACGGCAGTCAAGTCGAAGTGCTCGAAACGCTCGACGGCTTCTATCTCGTAACGTTTGACGGCAAAGTCGGCTATATCGATAAAGAGCATTTGAAGATAAACGGACTCACGACCGTACAAATCGTGGCGATTGTGCTTGCGATAATCGTCGCGCTTGCAGGAAGCGCAATCTTTGCTTCGATATATCTGACACGCAAAAACGGCGACAAAGAGAAAAAAGATACCACCCCGAAAC
>URTQ01000171.1 GCA_900550855.1 uncultured Eubacteriales bacterium | reverse complement strand
TATGAGCGCCGAACTTGACGATTAGTACAAGTGAACGGGCGAGTGTGGATTTTTTTCGCCCGTGAACGAGTGACATAACAAGAGGACGATACTTTCTATGAGAGTGCCGACTTCCCCTCTTGCGAACGATGTGCAATCTTGTAGAGAAATGTCGTAAGTTTGAGCAATAGGGGAAAGCCCGAAGGGAAGGGGTGATGTGTTATTTAGAGTACACGCCGTCAAACTTTTGTAGAAGACAAAAAGCACCCCTCTCGACACTGCGAGAGGGGTGCTGCCGCAGTTATTCGCGATTTAGCGTTGTTTGATAGAAATGTGGATGTTCATAAACTCAATCGACAAAGCCCCCACCGTATCGTTTTCGGTCAGCGTGAAGACGCCGAACGGCGCGGTTTGCGGATTGTCCTTAACTTTATATCCGAGATAGATGGCGCGGAAGTGCGTGCCGTCGGAAGCGGTCAAGTCACGAAGGGCGTATTGAGTGTCGAGGGTGAGGCGAAGCACGGTGTCTTGCGGTATGGCTTCGAGAAGGTCGGCGGGAAGCGCCATATTGTCGCCGACGTACTTAACTGCCGCTTTGACATTTTCGTTTTGAAGGTCAAGACCTTCGATGTTGAAGCCGAGGCTGTGTTTGATGAGGCCGAGCGCGCCTTGCAAATCGTAATTTTTGAGTTTTTGCGTAAAACCTGGGAACATCGGTTCGACGTATCTGTCAACGCTGGTCTTTACGTCAAAACTCGAAAGCGCGGACGAAATATCGATTTTGAGTCCGGTCAAAAGTTTGTCTACGTTTTTAAACAAATCCGCTTTGGTTTGGATTTGCATATGCATAGTGCCGTCGGTTTTGAACTCGAAATAGGTGTTTTCGGTGTCGATTGCCGCTTTTACGATAACATCTACGAACTTTTTGTTCATACCCATCATATTCAGGTTGTCGTAATCGACGTCGAAGCGAGTGTTTTGAGCAAACGCGTTCTTTTGGGTATTGTCGGGTTTTTCGTTACAAGCGCAGAGCGCGAACAAACAAGAGGAAAGCAAAACGAGTGCGATTGCTATCGTGAAAATTCTGATAACGGATTTTTTCATTGTTTCTTCCCCCCTTTATCAATAGTTGACGGGGACGTAGCCGTCCGTCTTGTCGAAATACGCTCTCGTGGTTGCGTAGTAGGTATCCGCGCCGTTCACCGCGTCTTTTGCGGCTTGAAGGTCGAAGCCTTGAACGCCCGAGTAGATTCTGTCGAGTTGGTCGCACTTGATCGCCTTGTATTTGGCAAGAGCGTCGCTGCTTGCAATGCCGAGTTGTTCGAGCAGTTTTTGCGTTTCTTCGGCAATGACCGCGTGTCCGAAGTTGGACGGGTGCGTAAAGTCTTGATAAATGAGCGAGCGACCGAGGCTCGTTGCGGACAAGTCTACGACGCCGTCTTTGACGTCGGTTTTGGTTATGTCGTCAAACGCTTTGCAGATGTCGAGGGTGTAAACCGTGCTGTCGGGGTGATTTTCGTTGTACTCGTCGAGCATACCGTTGAGATAGTCGAGAAGATGTCCTGCAAGTTCTCTCACCTTTGCGATCGTGTCATAACCTTTTTCGGCAAGAGCCTGATATTCCCATTTTGTGATAAGGGTCGTGCCCTCGTAAACGGGATTGTACACCTTTTGGAAGATTATCTTTGCCGTGGGATTGAGTTCGCGAAGTTTTGCAACGATGTCGACTATGTTTTGATACGTCGGCGGGAAATTGAATTTGGGATCGACCGTGTACGGATTTTCGCCGTCGAAGCGGTCGCCGAAACTGATTGTTTCGCCGTCGCCCGACCATATGGAAGGACGTACGTTTTCAAGCGTTCCGCCGTCGTGCAAATAGTCGAAAAGCGACTTGTTGTCGGCGTAATACTTTTTGAGTTCTTCCCTCGTTTCCTCGTCGGTTTCACGGTCGAAGCAAGATTGATACCAACATTCATGACTGCCTGCCTCGATTCCTGCGAGTTTGTCCGCCATTTCGAGCATCAAAGAACCCAAACTGTATTGCAAAATGTTGTTGCCCAGAACGGAAATATGTATGACGTCCGCCTCAACTATGTGCGTGCGAATGAGCGTTGCCTTTTCGGTGGGGCGGGAAATGACTTCGAGCAAGCCCTCGCCCGATTTGTCCGCCATATTGCCGGAAGTGAGATGTCCCGACATCGAGTGATTGTAATAATTGTAGTCGTTGGTTCTGCCGACTATGGCGTAATAGCCGTAATTGTCGCGCTCGCTAACGGGCGACGCGCCTATCAACGCTTCCGCAATGGAATCGCCCAAAAACACGATATTGAGTTTTCCGTCGGCGGGATTTGAATCGTCCGGCTTTTCGTTGCAAGCCGCAAAAGACACGGCGGTGGGCGGGAACCCAACCAAAAAAAAGAAAAAAGGGAAAAAATCTAAATGCAAGAAAAAACGAGAGCCGGAGT
>URTQ01000170.1 GCA_900550855.1 uncultured Eubacteriales bacterium | reverse complement strand
CCACACCCGAAATATTATTAAATGTTTTACTAAACTACAATACGCAAAATAAAAAACGCGATATTTGGATGAAGAACAAGAAAGAGACACTTGAATGGCAACCCTAATTTACTATGCGTAAATGAGTTGACAGACAAGTGCCTCTGCCGCAGTTATTCGCCAAATAGCACAATTTTTAATGAATAATAGTGCCGGTATTTACCCCACACACAGCATTCTTAATGCTATCCTTTTCCATCAAAGCAAAGCATACGATGGGGATATTGTTGTCCATACACATCGTGATGGCGGTTGTGTCCATCGCTTTGGGTCCTTTGGAAATGACGTCCATATAGGAAATTTCGGTGAATTTCTTTGCGGACGGATTGAGTTTGGGGTCGGAATCGTAAACGCCGTCGACGTTTTTGGCAAGAAGAAGCGCGTCTGCGCCGATTTCGCAAGCACGCAACGCCGCGCCCGTATCCGTAGAGAAATAAGGATTGCCCGTGCCGCACGCAAATACGACGATTCTGCCCTTTTCGAAGTGGCGGATAGCCTTGCGCAAAATGTACGGCTCTGCGACTTTGGTTATCGTGAGCGCGGTTTGCACTCTTACGGGTACGCCGAGTTGTTCGAGTTTGTCTTGAATCGCAAGCGCGTTCATAACGGTTGCAAGCATACCCATATGGTCTGCCGTCGAGCGATTCATCTTGTCGTCGGCTTGACGTCCGCGCCAGAAGTTGCCACCGCCGATGACGATACCAACGTCAACGCCGAGTGCCTTTACGTCCGCGATTTCCTTGCAAACGTAAGTGAGTTTTTCGGGGTCGATACCCGTGCCGTTTGCGCCCGCAAGAGCTTCGCCCGACAGTTTGATAATGACGCGTTTATACTTCAAATTTTCTTGTGCCATAATTGATTATACCCTACTTTTTTGAACATCTAACCTGCTCAAATGCGATTTTGTCTAAAAAAAAGGAATGAACGAATCATTCCTTTTTTCAAAGTGCTTATTTGTTGAGGTGTGCTTGTGCCATAACCTCGCCGACGAAATCGTCTTCTCTCTTTTGAAGACCTTCGCCCATTGCGTAACGAGTGAAACGAATGACGGTGACGTCGCCGTTTTGTTTGAGGTATTGAGCAATCGTGATGTCGGGATTCTTGACGAAAACTTGTTCGGTGAGGCAGACCTCTTTGTAGAACTTGTTGATTCTGCCGACGAGCATCTTTTCGATGATTGCTTCGGGCTTTTTGCTGTCCTCGTTCATTGCTTGCGCTTTGAGGATTTCTTTTTCGTGTTCGACTTCGGATTGAGGCACTTCGTCACGAGTTACATATTGAGCGTTTGCAGCGGCGATTTGAAGTGCGACGTCGTGTACGACTTCTTCGCTTGCACCCTTGCTTGCTTCGACCATAACGCCGATTTTGCCACCCATATGGATATAGGTGTCAACGGTGGTGTCGTTTGCTTCGTAAACGGTGAAACGACGGATGGAAAGTTTTTCGCCCATCTTCATAACGTATTCGTTGGTGACGGATTGCATTGCCGCAACGACGTCCTCTACGGTTACGTTTGCGTTGTCGAGGATATAGTCTGCAACTTTGCCGACGTACTCTTTGAATACCGGACCGCCTGCCACGAAGTCAGATTCGCAGTTGACTTCCAAAAGAACGGATTTACCGTTTTTGCTTGCGGCATAAACGATACCTTCCGCAGCGATGCGCGCTTCTTTCTTTGCAGCGGTTGCCATACCTTTTTCTCTCAAAAAGTCGATTGCCGCTTCCATATCGCCGTCAGTTGCGACGAGAGCCTTTTTGCAGTCCATCATACCGACGCCGGTGCGTTGACGAAGTTCCATAACATCTTTGCTTGTGAATGCCATATATGTTCTCCTGTTATTTTTTTGAAATCGCACGCAGATATACGTCTGCGTGCGGAATATTTGGATAAATTATTCTTGTGCTTCTTTTTCAGCGATTGCTTTTTCAAGCGCTTCTTCGGGTGAAAGAGCCTTCTCTTCTACGACGGGTGCGACTTCCGCTTGGGGTGCAACTTCTTCTGCCGCTTCTTCTTTTTCGACAGCGGTGAAAGATTCGCCTTGTTTTGCTTCGATAACTGCGTCTGCGATGATGGAAGCAAAGAGTTGGATTGCGCGGATAGCGTCGTCGTTGCCGGGAATAACGTAATCAACGAGATCGGGGTCGCAGTTGGTGTCGACGACCGCTACGATGGGGATGTTGAGTTTGCGTGCTTCTTTAACGGCGTTTTCTTCTTTTTTGAGGTCGACTACGAACAAGCAACCGGGCAAAGTGCGCATATTTTTGATACCGCCGAGGTTCTTTTCGAGATCGTCACGTTCTTTTTTGAGAGCGGAAACTTCCTTTTTGGGAAGAAGTTCGAACTCGCCGATGAGTTCCATTTGGTTGATTTTGTTCAAGCGATCGATTCTTGTACGAATGGTCTTGAAGTTGGTGAGCGTACCGCCGAGCCATCTTTGGTTGATATAGAACATATCACAACGCTCTGCTTCTTGTTTGATTGCGTCTTGCGCTTGTTTCTTCGTGCCGACGAAAAGGACGGATTTGCCCTCTTGAACG
>URTQ01000169.1 GCA_900550855.1 uncultured Eubacteriales bacterium | reverse complement strand
CAAATTTATGCAGAGGGGGAACGGCGGTAGGGGAAACACGTGAGGAAGGGGAAAATTTTAATTAAAGTTATAGTTTATTTGCTCTTGTATAGAATTAATAAAAATGCCCCTATAATGTCACATTTTGGACTTTATAGGGGCGTTTTTAATAATTAAACTCTCGTTTCAGTGATTTAAGATATACTTTTCTAAGTCGCTGAACCAGTTGAAACGTAGTTCCTCGCCGTCGATTTTCACCGTGACGGGGAAGTGACAAAATGCAAACTCGCTTAGAGCCTGCTTCTTGTCGTCGTATACTTTGTTTTCAAATTCTATCGTCATATTAGCAGTTGAGAAGACGCCAAATCGACTTGTTGACAATCATCATTATAAGGTCGACAATCCATACGATGTTGAAGCCGAAAATCAAACGAAGAAGTCCCGCAACGATTTTGCCTTCCGAAAATCTTGTGATTGCGCCGAGAATCCACGACGTAACGGGTATGATCGCAAGAATAAGACTTACGATACGACCGAGTCCGAAATAATCGCTTTTGCGTTTTGCCATAATAAATCCTCACATAGTTATTTTTTTAGGAATTATCCTACGTCAAGTATATTAACATATCGTCGCAAAAATGTAAATATCGATTGAAAAATTATAGGCGTTTTTTGTCGTTATTTTGCGGTTTTTTATACGTTTTTTCGCCGCTTTTTCGGACGACGGTTTTTGACTTTATCCTTTTGGAAAAATTTTTGAACGTATTTCAATTATGCTATTGAAAAGGGGTGCGCGTTTTGATACAATAATCGTATTAAGCATAAAGGGGACAATTATGCAGGAAGAAACAAACGTATCGGCAGTTTCGAGTGCCGAAGGGACGGATTCTTCGCAAGTGGGCGGAAAACTGTCCAATCGCAATCTTTTTATGTACGCTCTCGGCACGTTCGGACGAGATTTTCTGTACAATTTATTCAACGGCTATCTTTTGTCGTTCTGCGTATTCACCAAAAATTTGAATACGGCTCAATTTACGGCAATCACGTTCATCATCGTTGCGGCGAGAATATTCGACGCGTTCAACGACCCGATTATGGGCGGTATCGTGGAAAACACCCGCACCAAATGGGGCAAGTATAAGCCGTGGCAACTTATAGGTTGCGTGATGACGGCGGGCGTAATTATCACGCTGTTCTGCGTGCCTGCGCAAGGGTGGGCGTTTATCGGATTGCTTGCCGCGATGTACTTCCTTTTCAGCATAACGTACACGATGAACGACATTTCCTACTGGGGAATGATGCCTTCGCTCACGAGCGATCCGCACGACCGCGACAAACTTATGACATTCACTCAGATCGTCATAGGACTTGCGGGCGGACTTTGCGGACTGGTAGTGCCTACGTTCGCAATGGGCGATCATCCTCTCGGTGGAAGCGCGACGAGTGCGTTTGCGATTATGGGTATTTTTGCAGGCGTAATTATGGTTGCGTTCCAGATGTTCACGATATTCGGCGTGAAAGAAAAGCCGCTTCCCGCGCATCTTTTGAAAACGCCGCCGATGAAACTCAAAGATATGTTCAAGGTGCTCACGAAAAACGACCAACTTTTGTGGAGCACGCTCGTGTTGCTTCTTTATTCGACGGGTACGGGCGTTGTGAACGGCGGTCTCGGAATGATGTACGTCTATTTCGACAACGCGTACAACGGCACGCTTTGGATGTTGTTCGGCATCGGATTTGCCGCAATATCGGCGGTGTTTACCGTGTTTTATCCTGCGATTTCAAAGAAATTCGGTCGTGATAAACTCATATATTCGGGCGGAATTTCACTCATAATCGGATATGCTTTGATGATGATTTTCGGATTGACGATTCCCAAAATTCACTTGTTCAGCGTGCTCGGAATGGACTTCAATTTGCGTTTCGTTATGATGCTTATCGCAAACACGATTGCGGGTTGGAGCGGCGGATTCTATATGATTATGGTCATCAATATCGCAAATACGGTCGAGTACAACGAGTACAAGACGGGCAGACGCGACGAGGGCTTGATTTTCGCACTTCGTCCGTTCACGGCAAAACTCTCGTCCGCGCTCAATCAGGGCATAGTGTCGCTCGTGTATATCATTGCAGGCGTTCTCACTTATACCAACCGTATCACCGACATCGACAGAAAATTGAGTTCCGAAACGTACGAACACGTCATTGCCGACGTTCAAGCCAACGGACAGGACAGCATAAAGATTTTGCTTGCGTGTATGTGTCTGATTCCCATAGTGTTTATGGCGGCAACGCTCATTATTTACAAAAAGAAGTTCAAATTGAACGAAGCAAAAATGGCGGAAATGGCAACCGTAATTCAAGCGCGCAAAGCCGCCGAAGAAGCAGCCGAAACGGAAGAAGCGCAAGAGGAAATCGCAGAGGTCGAAAGCGAAATTAAAAACGGCGATATAGAAACGCAAGAAGAACGAGCCGTAGACGAAAATCTTGCCGTCGCTTCCGACAACTCGCAAGACATAAAAAATGATATTTAATAAATTATTCCGCAATAAATAACGGCGACTAAACGGTCGCCGTTATTTATTGCGGAATTTACAAACACTTATTCAAGGCGTACTTATAAACGGAATGTGCTTATTCGCAGACGGAACACGAGCCGCAAGGTAATAGCTTCATT
>URTQ01000168.1 GCA_900550855.1 uncultured Eubacteriales bacterium | reverse complement strand
AAAACCCCGCCCTCAATTATTAATTATTCATTATCGATTAACCGTATGTACAATCCTTTGCTCCACAAAAAGCCGTACGGGGCGAGCGTTATAAATCAAGAAACGCGCATAACTTTCCCCGTTGACAACTCGCTTGGCATAAAGCGAGTTTTTGTCGTATTGCGCCAAGTTTTCGGCGAGGGCGGCGAAGCGGAAGGCGAGTCCTTGCGTTACGAATTGCCGCTGTCGCGAAGTGAAAACGGACAAGACTTTTTCGTCGGTTCTTTCGCGCTTTCGGCGTGGGGCATTTGGCAGTATCGTTTCGAGGGCGAGTTTGCAAACGGCGATTTAGCGTTCTTCGGCAGAGGACTCGACGGAACGGCAATTCGCGGCGACTGGTTGTCCGAATGGCAGTTGACCGTAACGAAATGCGACTATAAAACGCCGATTTGGGCAAAACAAGGCGTAACTTATCAAATATTTGCCGACAGGTTCTGCAAAGTCGGCGACAAACCTTTTACAAAAAGAGGCAGATTGCACACCGACTGGTATGAACGCCCCGATATCGCCGAAGACGGCAGAGATTACCGCGCGGACGACTTTTTCGGCGGCAATATCGAGGGCATAATCTCGAAACTCGATTATCTTCAATCGCTCGGCGTAACTTTGATTTACCTTTCGCCCGTGTTCGAGTCTTGCTCGAATCACCGCTACGATACGGGGGATTATTTGAAAATAGATTCCTTGTTCGGCACGGAAGAAGAATTTGAAAATCTCGTAAAAAAAGCCGACGAAAAGGGCATAAAAATTATGCTCGACGGCGTGTTTAACCACACGGGTTCGGACAGCAAGTATTTCAACAAAGAGGGAACGTACCCCGATTTGGGCGCATACCAAAGCAAACGATCGCCGTACTTCGACTGGTATTATTTCACAAAATATCCCGACGAATACGCGTGCTGGTGGGGTAGCACCGTCGTGCCGACCGTCAACAAGAGCGCGAAAGGATTTTGCGATTTGATTTTGGGTGACAACGGCGTAATCGACAAGTGGTCGAAAGTCGGCGTAAAGGGTTGGCGACTCGACGTCGTGGACGAATTGCCCGTCGATTTTACGAACAAACTTTGCTCGCGTATCAAGAGCGAGGGCGAGGATATGCTCGTCGTAGGCGAGGTTTGGGAAGACGCGTCGATAAAGATTGCGTACAGCGAGTGGCGACCCTATTTTATGGGCGAGCAACTCGATTCGGTTATGAACTATCCGTTCAAGGAAGCGATTTTGGCGTACGCGCTCACGGGCGACAAAAACGCGTTTATATCCAACGTCACAACCATATTAGAACATTACCCAAAACAATCTCTCGACGTGCTTATGAACCTTGTGGACAGCCACGACACCGCTCGCGCTATAACCGTCCTTTCGGGCGTAAAACCGCCTTATTCAAAGAAAGACAGAGCGGACTTTGCACTCTCTTGCGAGCAGTACGACCTCGCAAAACGCAGACTAAAACTCGCAAGCGCGTTGCAGTATACTTTGCCCGGCGTCCCGTGCGTGTTTTACGGCGACGAGGTCGGAAAACAAGGGTATGAAGACCCGCTCAATCGCGGAACGTACCCGTGGGGCAGAGGGGATAACGATTTGCTTGCGCATTATCGAAAACTCGGCGAATTGCGCCGTGATTTCGCACCGTATTTGCAAGGCGAAACGCATTTCGTACCCGACCCCGACAAACTTATTTTCGAGCGTGTTTGCGCCGACGGCGTATTGCGAGTCGAATCGCAAGGCTTGTGGCTTTCGATAAGCGTAAACGGAAAAACTTTGATGTCAATCAACAATTAAAAAGAATATTTATGGGCGAGGTGATTATGAAAAATCTTAAAAAACTTTTTATTGCTTTTTTTATTGTTTTTGCAGCGATTTCACTTGTTGGCTGTGGAAAAAGCGAAGTTGACAAAGTCGCAAAAAATGTGAGTTCCTATTCTCTTGATGTCACGCTGAATAACGACATGACAATGACTTGCAGCGAAACTCTAAACTACAAAAACAACACGGAATCGGTTCTTAACAAACTCAATATGCACCTTTATCCAAACGCTTTTCGAGAAGGGTCAAAACATCCGCCAGTGAGCCTCGCAAGTTCATCTCGCGCCTATCCAAACGGCAAAAGTTATGGCAAAATTGACATCTCGAAAGTTCTTGTCAAAAACTCTGAAAAACAATTCTCAATTTGTGGCGTTGACGAGAATATTTTGGAGTTTGAGTTTGGTGAAGAACTTTACCCTGATGACAACATCGAAATAAAAATTGATTTTTCTGTCACACTTCCAAACATCAATCACCGCTTTGGATATGGCAACAACACAATTAATATTGCCAATTTCTATCCTGTTGCTTGCGTATATGAAAATGGCGTTTTCAAGCAAGATGTATACTCATCAAACGGCGACCCTTTCTATTCGGAAACATCAAACTACAAAGTAAATTTTTCATGTCCAAAAAAATATGTTGTTGCATCAAGCGGAAATCAACAAAAAACACGTGAAGATGGCGAAAACAAAACAATTGAGATTGAGGCAAAAGCAGTGAGAGATTTCGCCATTGTTTGTTCGGAAAAGTTTTTGACAAAAACGGGCGAAATTGACGGAGTAAAAGTAAATTATTTCTACTACGGCGACCAGAACC
>URTQ01000167.1 GCA_900550855.1 uncultured Eubacteriales bacterium | reverse complement strand
TATGACTATATAAGAAATCTTTTAGGAGGAATTCTAAATGGGCAAAAAATACGTTTATCAGTTTGCCGAAGGCAATGCAAAAATGCGTGAACTTCTCGGCGGCAAAGGCGCAAACCTCGCAGAAATGACCAACATCGGTCTTCCTGTTCCGTTCGGTTTCACCATCACTACCGAGGCTTGCACTCAGTACTATGAGGACGGCAGACAAATCAACGACGACATCAAAGCGGAAATTATGGAAAACATCACCAAACTCGAAAATCAAGCGGGTATGAAATTCGGTGATAAAGAAAATCCTCTTCTCGTTTCCGTTCGCTCGGGCGCAAGAGCGTCTATGCCCGGTATGATGGACACAATCCTCAACCTCGGTCTCAACGACGACGTTGTGGAAGTCTTGGCAAAGAAATCCGGCAATCCCAGATGGGCTTGGGACTGTTACAGACGTTTCATCCAAATGTTCTCCGACGTCGTTATGGAAGTCGGCAAGAAATACTTTGAGGCTCTCATCGACGAACTCAAAGAAAGAAAAGGCGTCACCTACGACGTCGAACTCACCGCAGACGACCTCAAAGAACTCGCAGGCAAATTCAAAGCAGAGTATCAAGCAAAGATCGGCAAACCTTTCCCGTCCGATCCGAAGGAACAACTTTTCGAGGCTATCAAAGCGGTCTTCCGTTCTTGGGACAACCCGCGCGCGAACATCTATCGTATGGACCACGACATCCCGTACAGCTGGGGTACTGCGGTCAACGTACAAATGATGGCATTCGGCAATATGGGCGACGATTGCGGCACGGGCGTCGCATTCACGCGTAACCCCGCAACCGGCGAACCCGGTCTTATGGGCGAATTCCTTATGAACGCACAAGGCGAAGACGTCGTCGCAGGCGTCCGCACCCCGATGCCTATCTCTCAAATGGCAGAAGTTCTTCCCGAAGTCTACACACAATTCCAAGAAGTCTGCAAGATTTTGGAAAACCATTACAGAGATATGCAAGATATGGAATTCACCATTCAGCAAAAGAAACTCTATATGCTTCAAACCAGAAACGGTAAGCGTACCGCGGCGGCGGCAATCCGCATCGCTTGCGACCTCATCGACGAGGGTATGATCACCGAACAAGAAGCACTTTTGCAAATCGACGCAAAGACTCTCGATATGTTGCTTCACCCGCAATTCGACGCAAAAGCCCTCAAAGAAGCAGACAAGGCAAACGTTGTCGGCAAGGGTATCGCGGCATCCCCGGGCGCAGCGGCAGGCACGATCGTCTTCACGGCTGAGGACGCTGTAAGAGAAGGCAAGGCAGGCAAGAAGGTCGTCCTCGTCAGACTCGAAACTTCACCCGAAGACATCGAAGGTATGAAATATGCGCAAGGCATTCTCACCGTTCGCGGCGGTCAAACCTCTCACGCGGCGGTCGTTGCTCGCGGTATGGGTACTTGCTGCGTATCCGGTTGCGGCGACATCAAGATGCACGAAGAAGAGAAGTACTTCGAACTCGCAGGCAAGACGTTCCGCGAAGGCGACGGTCTTTCCCTCGACGGTTCTACGGGCAACATCTACGACACCATCATCAAGACCGTTCCCGCAGACCCCAACAGCGGCTACTTCGGAAGAATTATGAAACTCGCCGACAAGTATAAAGCGCTCGGCGTTCGCACCAACGCGGATACCCCCGCAGACGCACAAAGAGCGGCTGAACTCGGCGCACAAGGTATCGGCCTCGTTCGTACCGAACATATGTTCTTCGGTCCGGGCAGAATCGACAAATTCCGTGAAATGATCTGCTCTGAAACCGTCGAAGAACGCGTAAAAGCACTCGACGCAATCGAGCCGATGCAACAATCAGACTTCGAAGGCCTTATGGAAGCCCTCAAAGGTATGCCTGTCACCATTCGTTTCTTGGATCCGCCGCTTCACGAGTTCGTTCCCACTGAGGAAAAGGACATCGAAGCACTTGCAAAAGCAAAAGGCAAATCCGTATCCGAAATCAAGATCCTTTGCGACAGTTTGCACGAATTCAACCCGATGATGGGTCACAGAGGTTGCCGTTTGGCAGTCACTTATCCCGAAATCGCCGTTATGCAAACCAAAGCGGTCATCAAAGCGGCTATCAACGTCCAAAAACGTCATCCCGACTGGAAAGTTATGCCCGAAATTATGATCCCGCTCGTCGGCGAAGTCAAAGAGTTGAAGTACTGCAAGAAGACGGTTGTCGAAACCGCTGACGCAGTCATCAAAGAAAGCGGCGTTGACCTCAAATACGAAGTCGGCACGATGATTGAAATCCCCAGAGCGGCTCTCACAGCGGACGAAATCGCAACTGAGGCAGACTTCTTCTGCTTCGGCACGAACGACCTCACTCAAATGACGTTCGGTTTCAGCCGTGACGACGCAGGCAAGTTCTTGCCCAGTTACTATCAAGCAAAGATTTACGAATCCGATCCGTTTGCACGTCTTGACACGGTCGGCGTCGGCAAACTTATGAAGATGGCGGTCACGCTCGGCAGAGGCGCAAACGATCATTTGCATTGCGGCATCTGCGGCGAACACGGCGGCGATCCTTCCTCCATCGAATTCTGCCACGAAATCGGACTTGACTATGTGTCTTGCTCGCCCTTCCGCGTACCTATCGCACGCCTTGCAGCAGCACAAGCAAACATCAAGAACCCCAGAAAGTAATTTTAGGGAAGATGTAAAC
>URTQ01000166.1 GCA_900550855.1 uncultured Eubacteriales bacterium | reverse complement strand
TCTTGACCGCTACACGAGCGGCGACATTCAGATCGACAACGTTTCCACAAAAGAATACGACGACGTTGACTGGGACACCTATCGCAATCGCCGTATCGGTTTCGTATTTCAATCTTACAACCTCATTCCGCATATGAATATCCTTAAAAACGTCGCAATGAGCCTCACTCTTGCCGGCGTTGAAAGCGAGGAAAGAAAGGCGCGCGCTCTCGAAGCGTTGAGAAAAGTGGGGCTCGAAGCGCAGGCAAAGAAGAAACCGAATCAACTTTCGGGCGGACAAATGCAACGCGTGGCAATTGCTCGCGCCCTTGTCAACAACCCCGAAATTATCCTTGCGGACGAGCCGACGGGCGCTCTTGACAGCGAATCGGGCATTCAAGTTATGGATTTGCTTAAAGAAGTCGCCGAGGACAGACTCGTCATTATGGTCACGCACAACCCCACGCTTGCGGAAGAATACAGCACACGAATCGTGTATTTGAAAGACGGCGAAGTCGTGGGCGATACAAAGCCGTATTCGAGTGCGGACGAAGAAAAGGAAATTCTCGACGAAAAGGTTGACGACAACGTCATCGAAAGAATCGTCGAAGTGGAAAAGAGCGACGATGACGTCGAAATAAAAGAAGTCAAGGTCGAAAACGCTAAGCCCAAGAAAAAGTCCTTGCGCGAAAGATTCCTCAAATGGAAGAAAGCGGACAGGGCGGGTATGAAACTCGGCACGGCAATCAATCTTTCGTGGAACAACCTTTTGGCAAAGAAAGGTCGCACGCTTTTGACGTCCATCGCAGGTTCGATAGGCATCATCGGCATCGTGCTCGTTCTCTCGCTCTCTAACGGTGCTTCGTCATACGTTCGCGGACTCGAAGAAAGCGCGCTTTCAACTTATCCGCTTTCCGTCAACAAGTCGAGCCTCGACGTGTCCTCGCTTATGCAAGACCTTATGGGCTTCGGTGGCGGAAGTTCGAGCGATAAAGAAGTTATTGACAACGAAATCACCGCAGAACTCGTGCTCGGCAATCTTGCGGCGATGTTCACGAACCCCAAAATGCAAAAGACGAACGACTTGCACGCATTGAAACAAAAGATCGACACCGAGTTCGATCACAGCCTTGCGACAGTCAAGTATAATTACGGCACGTCGTTCAACGTATACGTCGACGACCCCAAGAGCGATACGAATTATATGAAAACGACGCCGTATTCCGAAAATATGTATTCGTTGTTCGATTATTTCAATCAACTGCTCGGCGGTCAACTTACAAACCTCAAAATCGACGTTATGGGTCAACAAATGACAATCAGCGACGCTATGGCGTATTTGTCGGGAATGATAGGCGATCCGTGGGCGGAAATATCCGAAAACACCGCGCTTGTCAATGCTCAATACGAAGTCGTAGGCGGCAAGTGGCCCGAAAAAGCCAACGAAGTCGTTGTCGTCGTAAACGAAGAAAATACGCTTTTCGACTATCAACTCTTTATGCTCGGCTTGAAATCGAGCGCGGATCTCGGTCAACTTCTCATCAACAAGGACGCGTTCGTAGCAAAGAAGTACACGATAGACGAGATTTTGGGACTCGAATACAAACTTATGTCAAACGTTGACTATCTCGACAAAATGCTCGACGAAGACGGCAACGTTATGATCAACGAAAACGGCGTTGAACTTTGGACGATGGGCGACAAAGCGACCCTCGACAAAACGTACGTCGACGCTCGCGCAATGAAGTTTGCAGACGGCACGGACACCGTAAAAGTGGTCGGCGTGGTGCGTCCCAAGAAGGGCGCAATCGCAAGTTCCATCGGCGGCGTAATCGGTTATACGAAACAACTCACCGACGCGCTTCTTGCACACTCGCAAAATCACCAAGCAATCAAGTCGATGCAAAAACTCTACGACGACGCGGTTGCGACACTCGACCCAAGCGACGACAAGGATACGCAAACTTCTTACGAGAGCGTAATCGAAATCTACAAATACAACTATTCTGACGCAACGCCGAAGCCGCAATACATCGTGAAAGCGGGCGACGAAGTCGAAATCGACATCACGAAACCCGACAGCAACGACCACGCGGAAATTATGCGCGAACTCGGATTTATCGACAAGGAATATCCGCAAAGCATCGAGTTTTATTGTTCGAGTTTCGAGGCAAAAGGCGACGTTGCCAAGTTCCTTTCGGACAACGACATAACCTATTCGGACAGCCTTTCCACGATGATGGAATTTGTCAATACTATGGTCAACACAATCACGGGCGTACTCGTCGGATTTGCCGCAATCTCGCTCATCGTGTCCACCATAATGATTGCGATCATCATCTACACTTCGGTGCTTGAACGCCGCAAGGAAATCGGTGTGCTTCGTTCCATCGGCGCAAGAAAGCGCGACATATCCCGCGTCTTTATTGCCGAATCCGCAATACTCGGCGGCTATTCCGGACTTATCGGTATCATCTTTTCCGTCATAGTCTGCGTCATCGGCAGCGTAATCATCGAGTGGAAACTCGGCATCGAGAATCTCGTTTCTGTATCGTGGTGGCAATGTCTTATAATGTTCTTCGTCAGCATTATACTTAGCGTTCTTGCAGGTTTCATACCGTCGAGGATTGCGGCGAAGAAAGATCCTGCCATTGCCCTTCGCAGCGAATAAAACCGCACTATTTGGCGAATAACTGCGTCAGGCACGGCTTGCCTCAAAATCGTGTACGCTTATGTACACTGGGTTTTGATTCAAGC
>URTQ01000165.1 GCA_900550855.1 uncultured Eubacteriales bacterium | reverse complement strand
TTATAAATAATACGCGCGATAGCGTGTTTTTTAGAAAAAAGAGGAAGAATATGGGTTCGATTTTCACAAAAGACATAGCCGTTTTGGACGTCAACTCTCGCCTTGTGAGCGCAATCGTAGGCTCGAAGAGGGCGCAGAGCGTTTTCGGCATTAAGTCTGTTGTCGAAAAACAACATCAAGGCTATGAAAACGGCGAATGGTTCGACGGCAAGGAAACCGTGCAAATCGCAAAAGAAGTGCTTCTGGAAGCGATGAAGAGCGCCGACTCTCGCACCAAACGTCTTTTTATCGGCGTACCTGCCGAATTTGTCACCGTCGTCACCAAGGAAGTTTCCGTGCGACTCGACAGACAACGCAGAGTTATCGACGACGACATTTCCTATCTTCTCAAAAAAGGCGACGATTTCGACCAAAGCAAATATTTGACCATCAACACGTCGGCAATCTATTTTGCCGTCGACGGACAAGACAAGATATACAGCGACGTAAGGGATATGGACGCTCAACAAGTCGAGGCTTGCGTGAGTTATATGCTTTGCGAAAGAACCTTTGTCGAGATGTTCGACACCGTTGCAAGCGAACTCGGATTCACCGACGTAAGATACGTCGCGACCTGCTGGGCAGAGTGTATGGCTTTGCTTGAAAAGGAACAGCGCGACAACGTGTATATGCTCATCGACATCGGATATTTGTCCTCGTCCGTAAGCATTGCAAAGGGCGACGGAATCCTCGATATGAAGTCGTTTTCTATGGGCGGCGCGCATATCTGCGCGGATATATTCGAGGCTTTGGACGTGCCTTTCGATATGGCGGAAGAAGCGAAACGCCTCGTGGACCTCAATCTCAATTACAGTGACGAAGCGGTGCTCGTCAGCGACGGCGAAAATGCGGTATACGCGCAAGACGCCTGCGAAATTGCAAAGAACAGACTCGACGTGTTTGCCGACGTCATCGGTGACATTCTCAAAAGCGTCGAGGAAGACGCACCGTCGTATATGCCCGTATATCTCACGGGCGAGGGCGTTGCCTCTATGCGCGGCGCAAAGAAGTATCTGAGCGAACAACTCGGAAAAAACATTGAAATCATCACTCCGAAACTTCCCGGATTCGTCAAACCCGACGACTGCTCGAAAGCGTCGCTTTTGGTTATGGCGGACAATCTGTCGAAGTTCGACTTCGGAGCGTTTATAAAAAAGTTATTCAACGGAGGTAAAAAATGATAGATTTTGAAAAATTCGGTTGGACGCCGAGCGACGAAACTTCCCAAGAGGAAGAAGAAACCGTGCAAGAGGAAGTTCAACAACAACCCGTAGAGGAAATTGAACCAGAAGAAACTCACGAACAGTTCCAACCCGTTTCTCAAAAGAAACCCGGCAAGGCGAACATCGTCGTAGTCGGCGTGGGCGGTGGCGGAAACAACGCCGTCAACAACATGATTAGAGCAGGCATCAAGAGCGCAAGTTTCGTGGTTATGAACACGGATATGCAAGCACTCAATATGTCCCTCGTTCCTCCGCATTGCAAAATTCAACTCGGCGCGAATATGACGGGCGGTTTGGGCGCAGGCTCAGATCCCGAAATCGGCAGAAAAGCCGCCGAGGAATCTCGCGAGCGTATCAAGGCGGCGCTTAAAGACATCGACCTTTTGTTTATCACCGCAGGTATGGGCGGTGGCACCGGTACAGGCGCAGCCCCCGTCATCGCAGAGATTGCAAAATCCATGAACATTCTCACCGTCGCGGTTGTAACCAAGCCGTTCAACTTCGAGGGTGCGCAACGTATGAAAAACGCCGAAGAAGGCATCAAAAACCTCAAAAACTTCGTGGATACGCTTTTGGTTATCCCCAACCAAAAACTCATCGAAGTGCTTGACAAGAACATTTCCTTCAAACGCGCGTTCGAAATCGCAGACGACGTGCTTCGTCAAGGCGTTCAGGGCGTAAGCGACGTTATCGCAAATCCCGAACTTATCAACCTCGACTTTGCGGACGTTCGCACGATTCTTTCCAACAAAGGTCTTGCCCATATGGGTATCGGCTACGGCAAGGGCGAAAAGAGAGTCATCGAAGCAGTGCGCGGCGCAGTGTTCAGTCCGCTTCTCGAAACGGATATCGAGGGCGCAACGGGCATCATCGTCAACATCACCGGCGGCGACGATATGCTTTTGGGCGAAGTCACCGAAGCGTGCGACATCGTAAAACAAGTCGTTGACCCCAGCGCAAACATCATTCTCGGCACGGCGTTCGTTCCCGACAAGAAAGACATCGAAATCACGATTATCGCAACCGGATTCGTGGACAGAAACCTTGCGCCTGCAAGAAGCAGCGCACCGCAACCGCCCAAATCCTTTGCAACCGCGCTTTCGCAAGCGGCTTCCAACGTTGAAGAAGACGAAAAGGAAGAAGAACAACAAGCGGAAGTAGAGCAACCCGTGTTCAATCAAAACATCTTTGCAAACAGACCCACTTTCGGACAAATGCAAAGACCGGTTGCACCCGCAGAACCCGTACAACCCGTAGTTCAACCGCAAGTCGCGCCGACGCCGACGCCGCAACCCGCAGTGCAAGAAAACGAAGTTCAATCTTCGAGAATTGACGTCACCAAAAAGCAAGTTCCCGCATTCCTTCGCAGATTGAAAAGGGACAGAGATTGATTGAAGCGAAAAGCATAGATTTGCACAAAATCGGCAATCTAACCGCATAAAACCTAAAATTAATATTTAGAGTTATCCACAAAATCCTCGCCAAATTTGCGAGGAT
>URTQ01000164.1 GCA_900550855.1 uncultured Eubacteriales bacterium | reverse complement strand
TTTTCGGCGGTTTCGGCTTGTTTTTTGAGCGGATTTATCTGCTTTTGGATTTCGTCGATAACCTGATTTGCCGTTTCGAGATTGACGGCGGTTTTTTCGAGTTTTCTTTCCGCTTCCGTACGTTGTGCGCGGAATTTGGAAATACCCGCCGCTTCTTCGAAAATCTGACGGCGGTCACCTGGCTTTGCGGACATAATTTCCGCAACTCTGCCCTGACCTATAATCGAATATCCTTCCTTGCCGATACCTGTGTCGTGGAAAAGCGAGATAATATCGCGCATACGCACGCGGTTGTGGTTTATGTAGTACTCGCTCAAACCGCTACGATCGAGTTTTCTTGTGATAACCACTTCTTCAAACGGCATAGTCGGGAAGATATGCTGATCCGAGTTGTTGAAAACGAGGGAAACTTCGCAATAGGACATACTTTTGCGCTTTTCCGTACCGGCAAATATGACGTCTTGCATATTTTTGCCGCGCAGGGATTTTGCGCTCTGTTCACCCAAAGTCCAACGGATAGCGTCGGCAACGTTCGACTTACCGCACCCGTTCGGACCGATAATCGCCGTTACACCCTCTTGAAAAGGGATTTCGATTTTATCCGCAAAAGACTTGAAGCCCCTTGCCTCGATTTTGACGAAATTTAACAAAATCGTATACCTAACCTTATTTTAATACTTATACATAATAACATATAGAAGCGGCGTTTTCAAGCGGTTTTTCTTATGTTTCACACAAGTTTCACATCGCCCGTGAAACATCGAACGTCAATTTTGTAAATTTGAAATTTTGAATCGGTTAGAATATAGAAAAAGTCGCAAAACGATGTTTGCGACCTTTTGTGAAACATTTTTGTTTTACGCCTTATTTTCGAGAAATAAGTCGTATTATTTGAATTTTTAGGCGAATTTTTGAAAAATTTACTTTTTCATCACGCCTTCGAGCGCGACTTTTGCGGCGTTTTGCTCGGCTTCTCTCTTGCTCTTGCCCTTGCCAACGCCTGCGGTGAACGTGTTGATTTTCACTTCTACGACGAAAGTGGGATTGTGCGCAGGACCTGTGCGTTCGATTTCGCTATACGACACCGAAACGTCGTTTCTCGACGCAAATTCGTTGAGTCTGCTCTTGTAATCGTCCTCACCGAAATGTTTGCATTTGCCGTTGAACAAGTCGGCAAGTTTTGAAAGAATAAACTTCTCTGCAACGTCTATGCTCTTGCTGTCGAGATAGATTGCCGCAATCATAGACTCGAACAAATCGGACATAATTTTGGCTTGCGAACTGATGTACGCAACGTTTTCGCCCTTGCCTACGATAAGATAGTTTTCAAGTCCGAGTTTCTTGACTTCCTCTGCGAGCGGTTCTTTGGACACGATTGTCGCGCGGATTCTCGTAAGTGCGCCCTCGTGTGCGTTCGGATTGATTTCCATAAGGCGTTTCGCCACTATAAAATCGAGAATACTATCCCCAAGAAATTCCAAAGACTGATAGTTTTCCAAAGCGTTTTTGGAAGCCGAACCGTGCGTAAGCGCACGTTGAAGCAATGACTTGTCCTTGAACGTGTATCCGACGATTTTTTCTATTTTCTTTATGTCTTTTTCTTCCATTCTTATTGAAAAATACTGTTGTTTTTGCGTGTTTTTTTTGCTATTTTTTGCGTAATTTTTGGCGATTTTTTTGCCGTTTTTTCGCTTGTTTATCGCTTATTTTCGTCGTTTATTCGTTTGATATTAGGCTGAATTATCGCTTAATTCTCTGCGGTTTCGGGTTTGTCGAGTACGCTCATACCGCTTGCGATTTTGTCGCAAATCTTGCTTTCGGCAAGGGATTTTGCTTGCAATATGCTTGCGGCGACCGATTTAGCCTTGGAAGCACCGTGCGATTTGACAACGACTTTCTTTACGCCGAGGAAGCACGCGCCGCCGTGAGCGTTGTAGTCCATTTTCTTTTTGACTTTCGCAAATACGGGTTTGAGCATAAGCGCACCGAGTTTCGTGCGCAATCCGCCTGAATAGACGCCCTCTTTGATGAGCGAAAGCATAGTGTTTGCAGTGCCTTCCGCGGATTTGAGAGCGATGTTTCCGTTGAATCCGTCCGAAACCACGACGTCGAAATCGCCGCTCAAAATATCGCGCGCTTCGCAGTTGCCGACAAAGTTGATTCCTTCCGTTTGCGCGAGCAATTTGTGCGCTTCTTGGGTGAGTTCGTTGCCCTTGTGTTCCTCAACGCCGTTGTTAAGAAGTCCCACTCTCGGATTTTTTACGCCGAGCATTGCGGTTGCGTACGCACTTGCCATAATAGCAAAATGCACGAGGTTTACGCTCTTGCAATCTACGTTTGCGCCGCAGTCGCAAAGCACCACGCCGTTGCCTTTGAGCGTGGGAAGCACGGGCGCAAGCGCAGGACGAGTTACGCCCTTTATGCGACCGACTTTGAGATATGCGCCCACAAGCACCGCACCCGTCGAGCCTGCCGAAACGAATCCGCCCGCCTCGTCGTCGTGCATAAGCGCGTCGAACGCCTTGACCAAAGAACTTTCTTTCTTCGTTCTTATTGCCGTCGTGGGCGTATCGTCGTTGGTTATCACGTCTTTTGCGTCGATTATATCCAACCTACTCTCGTCGTATTCTTTGCATTCGCGAAGAGATTGTTCGATTGCGTTTTGGTCGCCAACGAGCACGACTTTGAGATTTTTGTCTTGATTGAGAGCGTCAACCGCACCCAAAACTATTTGCAAAGGCGCATTATCGCCGCCCATCGCGTCAACAATGATTT
>URTQ01000163.1 GCA_900550855.1 uncultured Eubacteriales bacterium | reverse complement strand
CGTCCACGGGTTCGGCATAAAAGGCAACTGCGACGACGCGCAAGCGGCGGTGAAACGAGTTTTCAACGACAAGGAAACCGTTGACGCACTCAAAGCAAAAGGCATTGCGATGTCTTCTGCAAATTCAATAAACTGGGGCAGACTCGCGCCTCAAATCGCCTACTATATTTCCGCCTACTGCGACCTCGTGGACAGCGGCGAAATAGAACTTGGCGACAAGATAAACTTTGCCGTCCCGACGGGTAACTTCGGCGACGTGCTTGCGGGATATTACGCTTATCGTATGGGCTTGCCCGTTGAAAAGTTTATCGTCGCGTCCAACGCAAACAACGCGCTCACCGACTTTTTCAACGACGGCGTGTACGACGTAAACCGCGTGTTTTACAAAACGATGTCGCCGTCAATGGACATTCTGGTGTCGAGCAATCTCGAAAGACTTATATACGAGATTTACGACCGCGACGACGAAAAAGTGCGTGAACTTTACGACAGCCTCAAAAAGACGGGCAGATTCGAGATAGACTTCGACGAGGTGAATCTCGACAATTTCGTCGCAGGTTGGGCGGACGAGGAAGACACGAAAAACGCCATTTCTACGTTCTTTGACCTCGACGACTACATTATGGACACGCACACGGCGGTTGCGGCAAGCGTGTATAACGACTATTCTTGCGAAACCGACGACGAAACCCCGACCGTCGTTTTGTCTACTGCAAATCCGTACAAATTCCCGATTGACGTACTCGGCGCAATAGGTTCGAGAGAAAGGGATTCGTACAAAGCCGTCGTCAAACTTTACAATCTCACCGCGCTCGAATGTCCCGATTGTATACTCGAACTCGAAGGCGCAAAAGAGATTCACACCAAAGTCGTCGACAGAACGGAAGTCAAGAAAACCGTGCTCGAAGTGGCTGACGAAATCACCGCATAAAATCACGCAATCCGCGCAATTCGACTCGGCGGCGAGTTTTAAGGATTGTTTAAGACAAAGAGTATATTATTATACAAAGAGGCAACAAAATGTTCGGATACGTTATTCCCGATAAGCTCAATATGTATATCAAGGATTTCAACGTGTTTCAATCCTTTTATTGCGGACTTTGCAAAACGCTCGGCGAAACCGGCGCGGAATTTACGAGGCTTTGCACAAACTACGACGTGACTTTCTACAACGTGCTTTTGCATTCGCTCACAAATACGCCCGTGACGTTCGAGCGCAAACTGTGCGCCTACAACGGTAAGAAAAAAGTGGTCGTCAAGACTGACGAACTTTCAAAAAAGATTGCCGATATAGCCGTTATGCTCGTATACTACAACCTCGAAGACGACGTATACGACGGCAAAAAATCGCGCGCTATACTCAAAGATATGCTCGCGCCGCGCAAGAAAAAAGCGGCGAAAAGACTCGAACAAATCGACGAAATTATGCAAAAAAGTTTTTCGGATTTGAGGAAACTCGAAAAGGAAAACTGCGACAGCATAGACCGAGTTGCCGACACGTTCGCAACGCTTATGCGCGATATGACGAGGCTCTTGATAAAGACCGACGACAATATCGACACGTTTTGCTACAATCTCGGCAGGCTTATATACTTGCTCGACGCCGTCGACGACGTTGAAAAGGACAGCAAGTCGGGCGAATATAATCCGCTCGTGCTGAATTACGGCAAATGTACCGAAAAACAAGATTATCTTGCCAAAAACGCAGATGAACTCTCGTTTTTGCTCAATTCGACCTACAACAAAATGGTCGGCTCATACAACGCTATGGACATAAAGATGTACGAAGGCGTGTTGAGCAACACTATATATCTCGGAATAAAGATGCAATTAGAGCGACTGCTCAAAGGAGAAGATAAATGCCGAATGACCCGTTTGTGATTCTTGGCGTAAGCAAGGACGCATCTCAAAGCGAAATTCTCGAAGCGTACAAACAAAAGCGCGCTTATTATCAAGAGCGTGTTTTCGATGAGGGCGACGAGGGCGCGCAAGCGGCGCGTATGCTCACACAACTCGACGACGCATATCAGCAAGCGATGGAACTTTCCCACGAATCCGCAACCGTCACGGGTGACGGCGATTCGTCTTTTGAAATCGTGCGCAACGCAATTCGCAACAAGGACGTCGAAGGCGCGCAACGCACTCTTGACGAAATATCCTATCGCGGCGCGGAATGGCACTACTATCAGTCCATTGTTTTTTATGAGAAAAACTGGCTCAACGATAGCAAAAAGCAACTCGAAATGGCAATCGAAATGGACCCGTCCAACGACAAATATACTCGTGCCTTGAACAACCTCAAAAAGAAAATCGACGGTTCTCGACCCTACGACAAGCAAGGCTCGCAAGGCGTTTACGGCAAATCCGACCAAACGTCCAACCGCACCTATTCCCAGCGCGATTCCGACGTTGCCGACGGACTTTGCACGGCTTGTCAAGCGCTTTGGTGTGCGGATTGTTGTTGTGAGTGTATGGGTGGCGACCTTATCCGTTGTTGCTAAAACGCGCTATTGAGCGAATAACATCGTCAACAACGCTTGCCTGTCAACTCATTTACGATTTGTAAATTAGGGTTGCCATTCAAGCATTGTTTCCTTGTTCTTCATCTCAATTTCGCATTTTACAATAAAGAGTGTTGCTTATAGCCTAACTCACAGAAAACACACTTTACAACCGCAATATACAACAATAAACTATCATTTATGCGTGCTGCGCACGCAACGGAATGTTTGAATATTCCACCATTATATATGAAACGCAATCGCAAGAAAATTTCACGACAAGAGGCGGTATACCGTGTGGCTCTCGCCGGCAAAAAGTTGGTGGGGAAGGTGGGGGGGG
>URTQ01000162.1 GCA_900550855.1 uncultured Eubacteriales bacterium | reverse complement strand
TCACCTTCCGACTAAATATTTTAGCACTGTTTTTCGATTTTGTCCATAAAGAAAAACATAAGTATTTCCTTAAGATCTTCAATTTTCGAGCAGAGTTTGAAAAACAAGTCGAAACCGTTGCGTTTTCGATCGATTGCGAGCATAATATCGGATGTACGAACGAGGAAAATATGGCGTTTCAACTGAGTGTATTCATAATCTGCGCGCTGGGCATCTTGCTCTCTACGCTATTTAATCTGCGCTTGCGCATAGGCAAATTCGGATTGAGCCTTTACTGGCTCATACCCCTCGTATGCGCGATAATACTGCTTGCGGCAGGCGGTGTGGACGCAAAGGCGGTTTGGGCGCAGTTCACCTCGAACGACGAAGTGAATCCCCTCAAAATCCTCGTATTGTTCCTTTCGATGACCGCATTAAGCGTGTATCTCGACGAAATAGGCTTTTTCAAATGGCTCGCAAACGCCGTGCTTAAAAAAGCGGGCGCAAGTCAGAAGAAGTTGTTTTTCCTATTGTATATTACGACGTCGATATTGACGATTTTCACCTCAAACGACGTGATTATCCTCACTTTTACGCCCTTTATCTGCTATTTTGCGCGAAACTGCGACATCGACCCGATTCCGTTTATCTTCACCGAATTCGTCGCCGCAAACACATACAGTATGTTTTTGATAATCGGCAATCCGACGAACATATACCTTGCAACGTCAATGAAAGTCGGCTTTGCGGAATACGTCGGCGTAATGGCGCTTCCGACGATATTTGCAGGGCTTACTTCCCTTGCGATACTGTATCTGATGTTCCGAAAGAAACTTTCTGTGCCTATGAACGCGCACGAAAGCGAGGTGACAATCGACAACAAACCTTGCCTTGTTATAGGTTTGGTCGTGCTGTGCATAGCAACGATAATGCTTGCAATATCCTCGTATATCGGCGTCGAGATGTGGATCGTGTCGCTTTGCGCGTTCGGAATAGTCCTCGTGGCAAGCACCATAGCAACGCTTGCGCAAAAGAAATCGTTAAAACCCATAGGCAAAACGATTGCAAGACTTCCGTGGCAACTCGTGCCGTTTTTGCTTTCGATGTTCGTCATCGTGCTTTCGCTCAATCAATGCGGCGTAACCGAATACCTTGCCGCTTCACTGCAAAACGCCGACTGCGCACTGACTTTCGGCACTACGTCCGCGCTTTTTGCAAACCTTATGAACAACATACCGATGTCGGTTTTGTATTCTCAAATTCTTCAAAGCGTATCCGCGCAAAACCTCAAAGGCGCGATTTACGCTTCCATAATCGGCTCTAATCTCGGCGCGTTGCTCACCCCGATAGGCGCGCTCGCCGCAATTATGTGGAACTCGATTCTTAAAACTCAAAACGTCAAATTTACCTTTTTAGATTTCGTAAAACGCGGTTTTCTCGTGGGCGTTCCCGCCCTTTTCGCCGCAATAGGCGGACTTGAAATTATGCTTTTGATTTAATATTATCCGATAAGTAAAGATTTGCGTGGACAAATCATACAATGTATGCTATAAAAGCATTACAAAATTTGATTGAAAGAGGAAAAATGGATTACTCGAAACTTCTGAATCCCGTCGCGCAAAGCATAAAACCGTCGGGCATACGCGAATTTTTCGGCATAGCCGCCACTCGCAAAAACTGCATATCTCTCGGTGTGGGCGAACCCGACTTTTCCACCCCTACCGCGTTTTCGCAAGCGGGAATCAAGAGCATTGCGCAAGGCAAAACGCAATACACCGCAAATGCGGGACTTTTTGAACTTCGCAAGGCAATATCCGTCTATACAGAGCAATTTTCGAAGGTCGAATACGACCACGAAAACGAAATTATCATCACCGTAGGCGCAAGCGAAGGCATAGACGCGGCGTTTCGAGCGGTAATTGCGCTCGGCGACGAAATCCTTATTCCCGAACCGTGTTTCGTATGCTATGCGCCCCTCGTCACTCTTGCTGGCGGAATCCCCGTGCCTATCGAGTGCAAAGTCGAAAACGACTTCAAACTCACCAAAGACGAACTACAAAAAGCGATTACGAGCAAGACGAAAGGACTTTTGCTCGCCTACCCCAACAATCCTACGGGCGCGATTATGGAAAAAGCCGACCTCGAACGACTCGCGCCGACCATAAAAAAGCATAATTTAATCGTGTTTAGCGACGAAATATACGGCGAATTGACCTACGACGGCGCAAAATTCACGTCAATCGCTTCCCTCGACGGTATGCGCGAGCGCACGATTGTGATAAGCGGATTTTCAAAGTATTTTGCAATGACGGGTTGGCGGCTCGGCTACGTTTGCGCCCCGAAAGAGATAATCGACGTGATATTCAAAATACATCAATACTCGATTATGTGCGCCTCGACCGCCGCTCAATACGTTGCGCTCGAAGCGCTCAACGCCTCGTTCGAAGACAACTTCAAGGAAGTACACCTTATGCGCGACGAGTACGACAAGCGAAGAAAATACGTTTACGAAAGGCTATCGGCAATGCAACTTGATTGTTTCAAGCCGCGCGGCGCGTTTTACGTCTTTCCGAGCGTGAAATCCACGAATATGGACGGCGAAAAGTTTGCATATTCCCTTCTCGATTCCAAAAACGTTGCAGTCGTCCCCGGCGGCGCGTTCGGCAATAGCGGAAAAGACTACGTTCGCATAAGTTACGCCTATTCGCTCGACGTCATAAAGCGCGCCCTCGATTTAATAGAGGAATTTGTAAACGAACGCCGTTGAATTTTGGCAAATTCGATTCCTTAAACGCTATTAAAATTCGACAGCGCATAACGCAAAAAACTAAATCGAAATATGTTAAGTTAATATGATTCTTGATAGAAAACGGTCCGCTCGAT
>URTQ01000161.1 GCA_900550855.1 uncultured Eubacteriales bacterium | reverse complement strand
CCCGACGAGCTACCAGCTGCTCTACCCCGCGATATTCAATGCTTGCTTATGATATGATAAATAAGAAAAATTGTCAAGCGGATTGAAAAAATAAATTTGCAAAGCGCAAAACTTTTGCAAAATCGGCAAATAATTGCTTAAAAAATATCGTCGAAAGGGCAGTGCGGGCAAAAATGTTTGCGAGCAAAAATCGGTATTCTATTTTATGTGCGGAATTTTGAAATTTCGGCGAAATCGCGCTTCTATTCGTGCAAAACGGAACTTTTTTGCGCCGTGCGCGGATAATAGAGCGAATTAAAAACAATTTTAATTATTTGTTTTATGGACTAAAAACGCTTGCGTGCGCCCTCTCGTGCGTGTATAATGGGTATACTATTGATTTAATACTCATTATATGAGGTTGATATGAAGAAACAGAAATTGATTGTCGCAACAGCCCTCGTTTTGGTGCTCGCTATGAGTTTGACCTTGTTTGTCGGCTGCGACGAAATCTTCAAGAAGAACGACAAGCGCGACGCAGAACAAGTCGTCGCATCCGTCACCTATGAGGGTGAATTCGGCACGCAAAAGGAAAACGTGTACAAGTTCGAGTTGGCGTCGAGTTTCAACGCTTACGCTTACTACTACGTCAACTACTACGGTATGACCTATGAAGCCGCCGCGAACTATCTTGCACAATCCCTCGCGCAACAAAAGTTGCTTGTCCTTTTCGCAAAAGAGAAGGTCGCAAAACTCGAAGGCAAGAATTCGCTTCCCGCAAGCATAGACGAATTGCTTTCCGCAGCGGAAAGAAACAAGGCTATCGAGGATACCAACAAGAGTTTGCTCGATTCGCTCGTATCGACGGTTGAAAGCCTTATCACCGAGGACAACGCAAACACGACGACTTCCGACACCAAGAAGGACACCACCGAAACGAAGGTGACCGATCCCGTGTACGTCAGATTCGAGTCCAACGGCGGTTCGACGGTTGAAAAGCAAAAGATCCAAAAGGGTAGCGTTGCAACCGAACCCGACGATCCCACCAAATCCGGTTATACGTTCTACGGCTGGTATGCGGACGAAAACTTCACCGGCGAAGAATTCGATTTCGAAAACACCGCCGTTAACGAAACTATGACTCTTTACGCAAAGTGGGTGGAATACGTTTCGCCGCGCACCGCACTTCCCGAAGTCGCGGAAGAAGACGACTACGATCCCGACAGCACCGAGGACGTGAAACTTGCGGACAAATTCTTCTCGGCAGAGTACAAAGCGCAGTTGCTTGACGACACCAAAGAAGACAGTTTGTTCACGACCGAGTTCCTCGAAGCAGACTTTGTGGACAACATCGTCGTCGACGGCAACAAAACTCTCGTTTCCGTGCTCAAAGATTATATCAACGAAGGTCTTTCCGAAATGGAAACCAACCTCAAAAACAATCTTTACAAAGACAACGTCGAGGATTGCTACAACTACTATCTCGATTCTCAACATCAATCGTTGCTCGTTGCAAGACTCAAACGTATGATCGGCAACAGCGCGACCGTGACCGAGCAAGAAGTCAAAGAAGAGTTCGAAGCGCAAGTTGCAAAGAACAAAGAAACCTTTGCAAGCAGCGATTCTTCCTACGAATCCGCACTCACCAGCACTCTCAACAAAACGTACTATCATCCCCAAGCGGATCAAGGCTACGGCTTTGTAATCAACATTCTTTTCAAACTCGATTCAGAGGGTATGAAGACGCTCAACGCGATGGCAAAGAACGACCCGACCAACGTCGAAGCAATCTTGCTCACTCGCAATCGTCTTATCGCCGATATGACCGCATACGTTTCGAACCCGAAATACGATTCGACCGCAGTGGTTGAAGACGCGGACGGCAAGAAGATCGAATTGCGCGACCCGATGACCGACGCAAAGAACCCCTACAACAACGTCGGCGGCAACCAAGACACCACCTATCAAGTCGAGGGCGGCAACAACTACAACCAAATCGTCGAATTCAAGAAAGTCGACGACAAATATCAAATCGTATACAACGCAACCGAACATCCCGCAATGGCGTACTTGTCCGACAAGGTTTCCGTGTTCGACAAAGACGGTCAAATCGGTTTGATTCATCAAATCCACAACAGTTTGAATCAAGTCAAGGCGGCGGTTGAAGCAAACGAAATCACCAAAGAAGAAGGCGTTTACTGGCTTCGTGAAGTAGCGACGACGTGGGCATACCTCGTAAGCGACGATCCGGGCGCAACCAGCAGCGATTCCAACAACAACGGACTCGGCTACCTCGTTTCCCCCGAAGGCAAGGATAGTTCCTTCCTCGCAGATTTCACCGACTACGCTCGCAGCCTCATCACCGCAGGTACAGGCTCGTTTGCAAACGGCGACGTCACCACCGATATGTTCAACGGCACTCTTACCGCCGACGGTCAATTCGCAGGCGACAAGAAAGCGTTCGTAATCGCAGACAGCCTCGTTTCCGACGGTAAAGCAAGCGCAAGCGACAGCGCATACGCAGGCGTGTTCGTGCTTCTCAATTCCTACACGGTTTGGGATGCAAACAACGTAAGTTCGGATACCGAAAAGAAGGGCGACGTTTTGGGTTCTATGAGTGACAATACGCTTCCCAGCAACTACGTTATGACGTTCGCCAAGAAGTCCTCCGACGCAAAGACGCTCTACGATGTCATCTACGACACCATTCTCGACGCAAAGAAGAACGACCTCTACAATTCCGAAGTCAACACTATGGTTGCAGAGAAGAAGGACGGAATCGAGTATTTTGATAAGGTTATCAAGCAACTTTACAAAGACTTGACCTGAGCGCGATATTGAGCAAATAACTTTGTCAGGCACGGCTTGTCTCAAAATCGTGTACGTCAGTACACTGGGTTTTGATTCAAG
>URTQ01000160.1 GCA_900550855.1 uncultured Eubacteriales bacterium | reverse complement strand
CGAAACCAACCCCCCCGGGGTGAAGTTTTTAATAATGAACGGGCTGAGCCCCGCCATAAGCGGCGAATATCCCGCAACCGTCGTCGTCGCGCCGAGTGCCGAAAGCAGGGTCAACAGCACGGGAAAAATCACGTCCGCAAACTTCGACATCGCGTTTATCGCGTCGCTCACCGTCTTTATTATGCTTGCGATTCCGCTCATCAGCACTATAACGATTGCCGAATAGCAAACCGTATGCACGACCTCTGTCGTCGAGTTGTTGAGGAAGTCGCCCGTGAGCGAACACAGCATATTTTTCAAAAGGCAAATTATGACGATAGTCAAAAAACTCGGCAAAAAAGATAAAAAGTATCTGCCTGCCGACTTTGAAAGCAAGGTTATAAAACTCTCGTAAAAACTGCGAGGCTCGCCGCTTACGAGAGATTTGAGCGCGTGCTTAATATCTTCGATAGACACCGCCTCGCTTTCCTCTTGTCCGAGCGAATCCAAAAACTCTTGCAACGCTTTAAGGTCGAGTCCGTCGATAACCTCGTCAACCGTCGAATTAAATTCCTTTTCGATTTCTTCTTGCGACTTGTCGGCGGCATACGCGTATTCTCTACCCGAAAAAACGCAAGAAATCACCGCAAAAAAACATATGAAAAACACGCAAAAAACCGCAAAAAAACGGCGTTTTTTCGCACTTTTTTCAACGCGAGTAACAGGCTTGATTTTGACGAAAAACTCGAATTTTTTCATATTGTCGAAACGAGCGCGGACACCACGTCCACAAGGGATTTTACGATTGAAATGCTCATCAAAAAGATTGTGATTTTGCCGCCGAATTGCAGTTTTTGCGCAATGGAATCACACCCTGCGTCCGTTGCGACGGACGACGAATATTCCGTAAGATAGCCTATTCCGATAATCTTCAAAACCGCCGAAAACACCTCGTCGCTTATGCCGCTTTTTTCCACGATAGAATCGAAGGCAAGCACCACTTCCCCAAGCGCGGACAACATACTTATAACCATAACGACGCCCGTCGCTATGGTTGCAAATACGCTAAATTCGGGTTTCGAACTTTTGAGCAACGTCACCGCGACTATGCCCGTCAAAGCGATTCCGACAAGTTTGAAAATCATATCTACCTTCTGTTTTTTTCCAATTCAAACGAACATGTTTCGACAAATTACGATGTTTATCGTGTAAAAACGTATCAATAAAGTGCCAGTATCGATTTCAACGTGTCAAACAAGCCGCCGAGCATATCAAGCACCAGAACCGCCACTATGATAAGCCCCGCAAGCGTTGCGAACGTTGCGATTTCGTCGCGGTCGCTCTTTTTCAGTATCACGCAAACGATTGCCGTGAGCAACCCTACCCCTGCGATTTTCAATATAATGTTTACGTCCATATTTTCTTCCTCACGCCAAAATCAACATTATCGCTATGCCCAAAAGCACGCACAGTTTGAAGTACATTCCGCCGAGTTTTTTGCTCTCGTCCTCGCACTTTGCTTTCTTCGACTCGAACACGTTTTCGTAGTAGCCGACGTGCGAAAGTTGGTCGTCGAGAGCGGTCTTGCCGAGTGCCGAAAAAAAGTCCGCAATCTGCTTTTTTTCCTCGTTTTTAAGAAGCGAAACCGAAGCGTTTTCGTAGGCGAAAGTCTGTCCTTTTCTTGCAAGGTCGAGCCACGTTTCCACCGTCTTTTCGAAATCGCCGTTTCTGCCTTTCAAAAAGTTTTCGGCAACGTCGGGCATCGGCGTTTTTTTCATAGAAAGTTCGGTCGCCACGCACTTTGCAAACTCGCACGCCGACTTGTAATACTCTGCCCTCGACTTGTATCTTCTCTTTATCAGCAAGCCGACGTAGCACGCAATCAGCGCAAGCAAGCCGCCTGCAACAAGCCTCAATATCTCGCTCATACGCTTTTCTCAACTATTGCGCCGACGGGATTCTTGCCGAGAACGTAAACGACGTCGAACGCCTCGATAAGCGGCGCAAACTCGCTGCTTTGCACGCTTTCGACGCTCTCGCCGTGCAAGGTCGCAAACACGCTCACGCCGCACCTCATAACGTCGAGAACGGACTTTACGTCCTCTATTCCGAACAACTCGTCCGTGACTATAACGTCGGGATTCATCGCCCTAACGCAGTTTTCGTACGCGTCCTTTTTCGGCACGCCGCTCACGACTTCCGCGTCGCCTATATCGAGAAGCGGCACGCCCTTCGACATAGCGCACAGTTCGTACCTTTCGTCGATTACCACCACGTTGAAACGCTTCGAGGCAATGCGAGCGAGTTCTCGAAGCAACGTCGTCTTTCCACCGCCCGTAGGCGATACGATAAGCGTGTTGAGAGGCTTGCCGTCCTTGAATACGTCGCAAGCGATTTTGTCCGCAATGCCTTTGATTTGATGCGGCACGCGAATCACCAAAAACGCAACGTTCTTTATGCCCATAAGTTTGCCGCCTTCGAGTACGCCTTCACCGCCCACGCCGATTCGATAATGCTTGCAAGGAACGTATCCCCTTTTCATCTCGTCGGATGCGCTGTAAAAGGACATATTCGTCGCGCGTGCCAGAATGTCATCAATGTCCTTTTGCGTGACAATATACGGCGCGCCGAAACTCGACACGACCTTTCTTTTGCCGTCGATTAAACACGCAAGCAAAGGTCTGCCCACCCTCACGCGCAATTCGGCAACGCTTTTTTCGTCGCCGACCATTTTGGCAATTCTCTCACCGAGCAAATCTTCAAGCATACAAAACTATATGCCGAGCATACAGAGCAAATAGCAATGCGACAAATTTAGCCTTTTTTCGCACAAGAAAAATGAAGTGGAAAAAGTGAAAATAATATTTGATTGAACGGTTATTTTTGAATTTATATAAAAATTGTTTTGCAATTTGAAAGTAGCAACTGTTTTGAATAT
>URTQ01000159.1 GCA_900550855.1 uncultured Eubacteriales bacterium | reverse complement strand
GATAAATAAATATATAAGTAAAATATTAATCCATATATATAAGAGAAATCCGTAAATACTAATAACGATAATCGCAATCGGACAAAAGTTCGAGAGTAGCGTAGAAAAAACAATATGAGCAAAATTTATCCGCCGATTTACATCGCAGGTCCGACGGCTTCGGGAAAATCCGCACTCGCCGTGAAACTTGCAGAAATTTTCGACAGCGTGATTATATCCGCAGACAGTATGCAGATTTACCGCACGCTTGACATCGGCACGGCAAAAGAGGATTCGAGCGTTCGCGCAATGATTCCGCACAAACTTATCGACGTCGTGAATCCGAGCGACGAGTTTTCGGTTGCCGAATTTGCTCGTATGGCAAAAATCGAAATCGAGAAAGCGCAAAACGAAGGAAAATTGCCAATCGTCGTCGGCGGTACGGGATTGTATTTTGAAGCGTTGCTTTATCCGATGAGTTTTTCAAACACGAATAAGAACGAGGAATTGCGCGCGAACTTGCAAGACGAATTGCAACGAATCGGCGCGCACGCTATGCACGAAAAACTCGCGAATCTCGACCCCGAAACCGCAAATCGACTTCACGAAAACGATACGAAACGCGTTATTCGCGCGCTGGAAATCGTTTTAAGCACGGGCAAACCGCTTTCTAAAACGCAGGACGAGCGCGAAAAACCCGACGTAATTATGGTTGCGCTCAACACAGATCGTCAGGCTTTGTACGAAAGAATCAACGCTCGCGTTGACAAAATGTTCGAACAAGGACTCGTTCAAGAGGTTCTGTCCGTCGGCGATTTTTCCTATCAATCTATGCAAGCCATCGGCTACAAAGAATTTGCGGATTGCAAATTTACGGTTGAAAACGGCAAATTCGTCGTCGAACAATCCGAACTCGACCAAATCAAAGACAAAATCAAGCAACATTCTCGCAACTACGCAAAGCGACAACTGACTTGGTTCAGAAAATACGACTTCGTAAAATGGTTCGATATCGGCGACACAGACGGCGCAATCGACTATATATCCGAAAAAATCCGCGAAAAAACCGAAAATTCACAATGAAAACTGCGACAAATTCGCACTAAAATTGCGAATTAATCCGCAACAAAACTACGGATAATATCGTTCTCGGCAGAACCGTTTTGCCGCAAGCAAAATAAAAAAACGGTACTAAAACCAGATATACAGAATCTCAAAAACTAATCGAAAAACAACCTAAAAAGGCAAAAAAATATGGACAAAATATCGGCAAAAAATCTCGTAATCGAATGTGAAAACGAACTCAAAGAACAATATGCTCGTCTTGACGACATCGCGCTTTACAACCAAAAGAAAGTTCTCGACGCGTACAAAAATCAATCTATTCAAGCGCGCCATATGTTCGGAACGACCGGTTACGGCTACGACGACATCGGCAGAGATACGCTTTGTAGGCTCTATGCGGACATTTTCAACGCCGAAAGCGCGATTGTTTCGCCGAATATCGTGTCAGGAACGCACGCTTTGACGCTTATGCTTTTCGGCGTTTTGCGTCCGGGCGACAAACTTTTAGCAGTTTCGGGTATGCCTTACGACACGCTCACCGACGTTATTTTGGCGGATAACAAAGGTTCTTTGAAGGATTTCGGAATCAAATTCGACAAAATCGACTTGAAAACCAACCCCGATTTAACGCCCGAATTTGATTATGAAGCCATCGAAAACGCGCTCAAATCCGAAAAAATCAAGGCTGTTTTTGCCGCAAGAAGTCGCGGATACAGCCTTCGCCAAGCAATCAGCGTCGAAAACGTCGAAAAACTCGTCAAATTCGTCAAAAAAATCAGCCCCGAAACGCTCGTTTTAATCGATAATTGCTACGGCGAATTTGTCGAAAAAATCGAACCGACCGACGTCGGCGCAGATTTAATCGCAGGTTCGCTCATCAAAAATATCGGTGGCGGAATCGCGCCCACAGGCGGCTATATCGCAGGAAAATCGCAACTTGTCGAGCAAGTTTCCTATCGTTTGACCGCGCCGTCGCTCGGTATGGAAGAAGGCTCGTACGCCTACGGTTATTTGCCGTATTATCAAGGTATGTTTCTTGCGCCTTCGGCAGTCAAAAACGCGCTCAAAGGCTCGCTTTTGTTTGCAAAAACCTATTCAAAACTCGGTTTTGAAACGCTTCCGCGCGACGATATGAAGCCTTACGACATCGTTACGAGCATAAAACTCGGCTCGGAAGACAAACTTATCGATTTTTGCGGCGCAATTCAAGAGATTTCGCCGATTGACAGCAACGTAAAACCGTTGCCGTGGGATATGCCGGGCTATCAAAATCAAGTGATTATGGCGGCAGGCGCTTTCGTTCAAGGCTCATCAATCGAATTGAGCGCGGATTCGCCGATAAAAGAACCGTATATTGTCTACGTTCAAGGAGGATTAACGTACGAACACGCATATTTAGCGGTTTTGCACACGCTCGAAACCTTGAATTTCGACTGAAAATCCCGCAAAAATCCACTTAAAATCGCAAAAAAACTGCTGTTTTATCAGCGCAAAACGGATAGAGAATCGACGCATTATTGCAAATATATATGATATAATCGGTCAAAAAACGCAAAAAAACGACCGTTAGAAACAACAAATAAGACTCGAACTCGATGAAAATTTGATTCGAAAATCGCGCAAACTGCAATCGTGTAAAATATTTTACAAAATAAATCTGATTCTTATAAATCCTCTATTTAGTGCTTATTTTATCACTTTCTTTGCGTAAAGCTCGTGTTTTGCGAATAGTTTATATACGGGTTGAACATCAAAAATTGCCCTTCTTTTCGCAAAAAATTTTGTTTCAAAGTCCGATTTTTAATGGTATACTCAGCCGACATATGCTTTGACTTCTTTTTAACTTTGAGTTTGACCTCTTATATGTCCACTTAC
>URTQ01000158.1 GCA_900550855.1 uncultured Eubacteriales bacterium | reverse complement strand
CCTGCGGACGGTTGACGAGCGCGCGGGCGATGGCCACACGCTGCTGCTGACCGCCCGAGAGCTGGCGGGGGTAGTAGTCGGCCCGGTCGGCGAGGCCGACCTTTTCCAGCATCTTCATGCCGATGGCGTTGGCCTCGTTTTTGGGCATTTTCCGGGCAACGATGAGGCCCTCGGTGACGTTCTGGAGGGCCGTCTTGTTGCGGAAGAGATTATAGTTCTGGAAAACGAAGGCCGTCTTCCGACGCAGCCGCGCGATGGAGGCCCGGTCGGCGCGGGCAAGGTCGAAGGCCTCACCGTCGAAGGTGAGGGTGCCTGCGTCGGCGGTCTCGAGGAAGTTGAGACAGCGCAGCAGGGTGGTCTTGCCGGAGCCGGAGGGGCCGAGGATGGCGACGACATCGCCCTTTTCCACCGTCAGATCGACGCCGCGCAGCACGTCAAGGCTGCTGACCGGCTTCGGGGCACGGCCAAAGATGCCGGGACGGACGCCGGGCTTTGCATATGTATGGAAGGATTTGCGGACGCCGCGGAACTCTAACTTGCCATAAGAAAATGCTCGAGATGCAATGATGTGAGTTAAGGTAGATAAATATTCGTAGTGTAGCTATTTCGTATGTGATAGCCAAAACCTATAAAAACGAACCGAAGAAAACGGTTCGTTTTTTTATTTTTTGTTTTGAACAAAGGACTTGCGCCAATGCTTGCACATTGTCGGCAAACTCTGTTTGCAACCTGCATTCTGCAGCTGACGCGATTGTCGTTTCACGAAGCAATCGCTATTACGCTCGTTTCTCTCGCTAAAAGTCCTGTTGTCCGCACCAAACGAGAATAAAACGAACCCGAGAGAAAATCTTGGGTTCGTTTTGTTTTATGCAAGAAATATTGCGAAATGAATCGATGAAAAATAGAATTATTTTTTTGCAGGAAATACGACAATTTGGGAATTTTGTGATAGAGTGTTTGTGAAGAAGAAATAAAGAAGTTTAAGATAAAGAAACGATAAAGAAGCATAATTGATTGCAAAATGGCTATGGGCTATGACTGAGGTGAAATGATGATTTTGGCGGTAGGGGAAATACTTGCAGATATGATTGGTGAAAAGATTGACGGTGTAACCACGTTCAAAGCGTTTTGCGGCGGTGCGCCGTTCAATCTTGCCGTAAATGCAAAGCAAAGCGGTGCAAAAGTCGGATTTGTCGGACGTGTGGGTAACGACGTTGTCGGGCGTTTCGTTACGGCGGAAGCGCAAAAAGCGAATTTGGATTATCTCGACATTCAAACGGACGATGAGCGCAATACGACGATTGCTTTCGTTACGCTTACGGACGGTGAACGCGATTTTGCGTTCAATCGTCACGACACTGCGGACTTCAACATCGACTTGGACGAGATAAATTTCGACAAATACGAAGATTTGAGCATTTTGCATCTCGGCTCTCTTATGCTTTCGGAAGAAACGGGCAGAAAGTTTGCTAAAAAGGTTGCGAAAAAAGCCAAAGTTTTAGGCGTAACACTCAGTTTCGATATGAACTTCCGCAAGGATATTTACCGTGATTTCGAGGACGCGAAAAAGGCGTATGCGCCGTTTGTCGAGTGTGCGGACATAATCAAGTTTTCAGAAGACGAACTTGCAGATTACACGGGCATACAGGATATGGACAAAGCGGCAGAATCGTTATACGTCAAAGACAGACTGTTGCTCGTAACTCTCGGAAAAGACGGCAGCGCGTATTATTACAACGGTATCAAAGGCGTTGTGCCGAGCATAAGCGGCTCAAAGTGCGTTGACACAACAGGTGCAGGGGACGCATTTTTCGGTGCATTCCTTGCGGCAATAGAAGGCAAAGAAATGACAAAAGAAAATCTCGATAACGCCGCAATGAAAGGCAATATCAAGGGCGCAAAAGCCACAGAATTTTACGGGGCGGTGCAATTATGAATGATATTAAAAGCATAGTGTCGCAACCTATATTTTTTGAACGCAACAGAGTTTATCGTATTTATCACGGCGGAAAACCGTTCAAAGAGATTTTCGCAGACGGTTTCGATGACGGAACGGACAATATGTTCCCCGAAGAATGGGTTGCAAGCAAAGTAAGAGCAATCAATCCCAAGTATTTCGGAAAGCGTGACGGCGTATCAGTCGTAAAAGGCACGGATTTGTTCTTTGACGATTTGCTCAACGAGCATAAAGAAGAACTTTTGGGTAACCGCAAATACGATTGTCTTGTCAAGTTTTTGGACAGCGCAACGAGATTGCCCTTCCAAGTGCATCCGACGAAAGACTTTTCGAGAAAATACTTCAATTCCGAATACGGCAAGACGGAAGCGTGGCTCGTGATTGCAACTCGTCCGGGCGCGAAACTCTATTTCGGATTCAAAGACAAAATCACAAAGGAAGAATTGTCCGCACTCGAAGAACGCAGTGAAGCGGAAAAGGACATAATGGGCAATCTTCTTGCGGGGGTAGAAGTGCAAGTGGGCGATTTGTGGCTTATCCGCGCGGGACTTATCCATGCAATAGGCGCAGGATGCACGATTATAGAAGTGCAAGAACCGACGGATTTCACCATTCAACCCGAACGTTGGTGCGGTGATTATCACATCAGTTACAACGAAGAATACATCGGACTGGATAAGGACGTCGCGCTTGACGCAATCAATTACGACATATACGGCGACGCGGCAAAGGCATACGCAAAAGTATCGCCAAAGACCGTTGTTGATACGGATAAATACAAGAAAGAAGTGCTTATCGGATATGACGATACGCCTTGCTTTGCAGAAGTGCGCCATACCGTTCAAAACGGCGGAAGTTTTGTTATGAGTTACGCGCCGTCGGTTTATATCTGCCTTGAAGGCAATGCTAAAATCGTCGGCGAAAACTACAAGAAAGATATAAAACGCGGAGATTATTTCTATCTTCCTTATGTCGCGGAAGGTAAATACAGCG
>URTQ01000157.1 GCA_900550855.1 uncultured Eubacteriales bacterium | reverse complement strand
CCCCCCACCCCCCCCCCCCCCCCCCCCCCCCCCACCCCCGCCGCTACGACGTCAATCGAAACGGGACTTATGCCTTGCGAACACGGCTGGCTCGGTTGGGCGTTGTATTTCAAGGAAGTTGACAAAAACGTATGCCTTTTCACAAACACCGAGTTCGGAAATGACGAAATCGCCGCAGACTATCCCGTGGCGAAAACCGCAATACCTTTCGATAATATCGAAACCAAAATTCGAAAAGTCGGCAAACAAGCGTATTTCGTGTCCAAACACGCCGATATAAAGACGGATTCGGTGCAAACGACTTGCGATATCGTGCGCGAACTTTGCGAAAAAGAGGGTGAAAAGTATATTTATTGCTACTGGAATCAACCCGACCACGATATTCACGACTTCGGCACGACTCACGCAAACGTGACAGAACAAATCCGCCTCATAAACGACGAAGTCGAGAAACTTTGCAAGGATTTGAAAGACACGCTGGTCATAGTCACCGCCGATCACGGACTTATCGACGCAGAGTGGAAGTCGCTTTGCGATTATCCAGAAATTGCCGATTGTCTTGAAAGAGTGCCGTCCATAGAGTCGCGCGCGATGTCGGTTTTTGTCAAAAAGGGCAGAGAAAAAGAGTTCGAAAAGGCGTTCAACGCCGTATTCGGAAAGGATTATATCCTTTTAAGTCGCGACGAAGTGTTGAAATGCAATCTTTTCGGCGACGGAAAGCCCAATGCGAGATTCGAAGATTTCGTTGGCGACTACGTTGCGATTGCGACTGGAAAAACCTGCGTAAATCCGTTTGAACCCGAAGAAGAACCATTCATCGGTATGCACGCAGGCGCGAGCGAGGACGAAACGTTCGTCCCGTTTATCGCAATAGAAACCTAACGCAAGCGTTTTATGGCGATAAACACTTAACGCAAGCATTTTGTCGCAATAAAAACTAATGAGAGCAATTTATACAATACGAACTTAAAATCCGCAATCTTTGCGGATTTTTTTGCGATATTCGTTTTTTTATGCGAAATATCAAAAATATTTCAAACAAATGTAAAATTGACTATTGATATTTTTATATCTATATAGTAATATATTTGTGTAAGAAACGATAATTTTTGCGCTCTGCAAAAAGCGGCGCGCTATGAGGGTACGATTATGAAATACAACATTCAACTCACCCCCGAACAAGCCGACATTCTCAACGGCAAGAAAGGGGAAACGATGGCAAAAGTTATGGAAACTCTCGTTATGTTCGGCGATATTTTCGGCGCAAAACGCATGGTTGAAGTAACGCACAAAGAAGGGCATCTCGTCACGAGTTTCGGCATCGGACTTTTGAAGCCTCTTTACAAGACGATGGACAAACTCATCGCCGACGGTATCAAGACGCAAGGCACTTTCACCGTCGACCCCCGTCCGCTCGACAGAGAAAACGTAAAGTATTCCTTGCTTGACAGACTCGTCAACGAGAAGATTATGTATTCTCAACAAAAGCATTACGAGGACCAACTCAAAGCCGTCGGTCTTAAAGACGCAAACGCGTTCACTTGCGCTTGCTATCTCGACGAAGTGGGCAACATTCCGAAGAAAGGCGACATTCTTTCTTGGGCGGAATCGAGCGCGGTCGTTTATGCAAACTCAGTGCTCGGCGCGCGTTGCAACCGCAACAGCGGTATGCTCGATTTGTTCGGCTCTATCGTCGGTTGTGTTCCCGAATTCGGTCTTTTGACGGACGAGGGAAGAAAAGCGACTTGGATCGTCAAAGTGGAAACCACCAAAATCCCCGAAGCGCAAATCCTCGGAAGCGCAATCGGTATGAAGGTCGTTGAGGACGTTCCGTACGTTTACGGTCTTGACAAGTGGATCGGAAGCGAACTCACGGACGAAGCCAAAGGCTATCTCAAAGATTTCGGCGCGGCAACCGCGTCAAACGGCGCAGTCGGTCTTTATCACATCGACAATCTCACCCCCGAAGCGAAGGAACTCGGCGAAAAACTCATCGTCGAAAATCCCAAAGTGTACGTCATCGACGACGCGGAACTCGAAAGAGTGTACAAGAGTTATCCGAATATGTGGAAAAAGCCCGACAGCAAAGCCACGATGGCATTCGTCGGCTGTCCGCACCTCACGTTCACGCAACTCAACGAGTGGACGGATATGATTGAAAATGCGCTCAAACAAAGCGGAAAGAAGAAAGTCGCTTTGCAAACCATCGTATGTTCCGCACCCGACGTCGTTGCAAAGTTTAAAAAGACGCCTGCATACAATCGTCTCGTCGCAACGGGCGCAAAACTTACGAGCATTTGCCCGCTTATGTACACCAACAATCCGCTCACCAAAGGCAAATCCATCGCGACTTGCTCGAACAAACTGCGCACATACAGCATCGCAAGATACTATAAGACCGCAGACCTTCTCAATATCATAGCAGGAAAGGAATAAGATTATGAAAACATTTAAGGGTAGAGTTATAGCGGCAGGCAACTTCAAGGGCGAAGCCGTAGTTTCAAGACAAGGCGTGAACACTCTTGCGACATTCCAAAAGAGCGCGCTCACAAATGCAAAACAAGTTATCGTCAGCGATCAAAACAACAAGGACATCTTCGGACTCAACATCACGGGCAAGGCTCTTTGCCTTCCTCAAACGATAGGTTCGACGACGGGCGGTCTTGTCATTCAAACGGTATGCTCGATGGGCATCAATCCCGCGGCGTTCTTGTTTGCGGATCACATCGACTCGTTGGCGGCAAGCGGAATCGTGCTTGCAAAGATTTGGGAAGATTCCAACGTCATTGCAATCGACCAACTCGGCGACGAATTTCTTAAAGCAGTCAACACTGGCGACACCGTAACCATCACCGAAGACGGCACTGTCACCGTCGGCTGATAAGGTTAAGACAAAGAAGATTGCAAAAATCGTATTTTCAAAAAATGTACGTTTTAGGCAATCTAATTGATTAAAAATATTATAAAAGCAAAACGGTCCGCTCAATCGAGCGGCCCGACTTCTCTCAAGAATCATATTAACT
>URTQ01000156.1 GCA_900550855.1 uncultured Eubacteriales bacterium | reverse complement strand
ACAAAAAAAAAAAAAAAAAAAAAAATCCACAAAAAAACAAAGCCAAAACCCGCCGAAAAATACTTTGCGCTCAAAGACGACCTCAAAAAGAACGAGGTCAATCTCTATATCTACAATTACGAGAACAATCAGAGCATAAAGCAGAAGATTTACGACCGTTTGGCAGCGAGCGAAAAAGACCTCAAAGTCAAGGAAATGCAACTCAACGAGTGCATAAAGAAATACGACGATTGCATAAGGGAATCCGCAGGTATCGACCGACTCTACGACGAAAGCAACAGCGAACTTCTCGCACTCAAAGTCGACGCGGCGAAACTCGAAGGCGCGGCAGGCATTTTGCAAGAGAAAATCAAGCATATTCAAGGCGAAATCGCGCGTCTTAACAGCGAATTGCAATCCATAGACGGTCAACTCACCGTGTCGGGTCAACTCATTCAAAAGGCGGAAGAAAAGAAAGAAGCCGAGTTCGAGATATACCTTCAAACGAGCAGAGAAGCAGAGGCTTTGCAACAGAAATACGCTTCGCTTTCAAAATCGCTCGCAGGTGCGGAAACCGACCTCGAAGCGCGCAACATCGACTACGTCAAAGCAATCGAAGACTTGGGCGCGCTCAAATCCAACCTTTCGGGATTCATTGCAGAAAAAGGCATAAACGACGAGAGAGCAAAGACGCTTTTGTCGCTCGTAAATCAGCAAAAGACTCGTCTTGACGAGGAACTTACAAATCTTGCCATTTACGACGGAAAAGTCAAGTCCACAAAAGAGCGTATGCGCGCGCTTATGAGTGAGTACAACGAGGCTTTGTCCACGAAACTCGAAAATCAAGAGGCGATTCAAAGTTACGCAGAGGACATCGTTAGCCTCAACTCGAAACTGGGTCTTGCGCAAGGCAACCTCAACCTTTTGACGTCCATAAAGAACGAATATTCGGGTTATCAGGACGCCGTCAAACGCCTTATGCAAGACAGCAAGCACGACCCCGTGATAGGCTCGAAGATTTGGGGCGTTTTGGCGGAAGTCATCACCGTTCCGAGCGACTTCGAAGCGGCAATCGAGTACGCTTTGGGCGGCGCGATGCAAAACGTGTTGGTGGAAACCGAGCGCGACGCGAGCGACCTCATCAACTACTTAAAACAAAAGGGTTACGGACGCGTTACGTTCAGACCGTTGACCTCTTGCCGTCCTCGTCCGCTTACTGGCGAAAACAGGGGCGTACTCACCGAACCCGGTTGTTACGGCTTGGCAAGCGACCTCATCAAATACGACAAGAAATTCGACGGATTCGTGCAAACGCTTTTGGGCGGCACTGTGGTCGTAAACAACATCGACAACGCAATTAGAATCTTCAAAAAATACAATCAATCCATAAAAATCGTGACGCTTGACGGCGAAATCTTCTCGCGCGGCGGTGAAATTACGGGCGGTTCGAGAAGGTCGCAAACGCAAGGTTTGCTCGCGCAAGAAAAGAAAATCGAACAAGCGCAAGCGAATCTCGAAAAAATCAAGAACAATATCGCGCTTCTCAACAATCAACGCGCCGAACGCGAGCAAGAACTCAAAGATTTGTCGGATAGAATCGAGCAACTCAATCAAGAGATAAGCGAACTGCGCATAGAAAACAGCCTCAACGAAGACAAGTCAAAACAAGCCTACGAAGTTACGCAATCCTTGCAAGAGGAAATTTCCAAAAACGCCGAAGAATACGAAATCGTCAAGGCGAGAATCAAGGAACTCGAAGAAAAAATCAGTTCTATCGACGAACTCGAAAAGGTCGTTGCCGAAAAGAAAGAAGAATATACTTCTATGCTCGAAAGTTCAAAGAACGTCAGCAGCGAGCAAAAGAGCGAAAGAGAAGTTATGGCAGAGCAAGTGACCGAAATTCGAGTCAAACTCGCGGGTCACAAGAGCATTTTGGACGCTTGTGATCAGGATTTGTTCCGTTATAGGCGCGAAAGAGAAACCCTCGAAGACGAGAAACTCGACGTTATCGCGTCTTTGAAACTCGAACAGCAAAATCTCGACAACATCACCAACGCGCCCGAAAAAACGACGTTCTCGAAAGAGGACGAGGCTCGAATCGCCGTTTTGGAAAAGCAAATCGCCGACCTCAACGTGAGAAAGCGCACCATATCCGACGAAATCGTATCCCTCGACCAAGAAAAAACTCGTATTACCGACGAGAGAATGGCGGTCAACGAAAAGAAAGTGCGCGACGAGAATATGCTCGAAAACGTGGACATCGAAATGCGCACGCAACAACAACACATTCTCGAAGAATACGATTTGACGTACGCAAGCGCGGTCGAGTTCAAAGACCCCGAATTTAAGGCGTACGGCGCGTTGACGGTTATATCCGACCTCAAAAAGTCTATAAACCGACTCGGCGACGTCAACCCGCTCGCGCTTCAAACCCTCAAAGAAACAGAGGAAAGATTGCAAGAGCAAACGACCTACCGCGACGACATTCAAAAGGCGTACGACGACATCGTTACGATTATCAACGAACTCACGGGCGAAATGCAAACCAAGTTCTCGGACGCATTTGACCAAATCAGCGAGAACTTCAAGGACGTGTTCCAACAACTGTTCGGCGGTGGTAAGGGCGAGTTGCGCCTCAATATGCAAGATACGGACGACGTTTTGGAAGCAGGTATCGACATCTACGCGCAACCCCCGGGAAAGAAACTGCAAAACATCAGTCTTTTGAGCGGCGGTGAGCAGGCGTTGACGGCAATCTCGATTCTGTTTGCAATCTTGAAACTCAAACCGATGCCGTTCTGCGTACTCGACGAAATCGAAGCGGCACTTGACGACGCCAACGTCAACTTGTTTGCGGAATTCCTCAAAAAATTCAGCGACTATACGCAGTTTATCGTCATCACGCACAGAAAACCGACTATGCGCCACGCAGACACGATTTTCGGTGTTACGATGGAAGAAAAGGGCGTAACGAAGATAGTTTCGATTGAGTTTGAGGAAGCGGCGAAACACGCAAAATAATCGTCGCAAAGGCAACGGCAACACGCAAGTGTGCGTATTGCCGAG
>URTQ01000155.1 GCA_900550855.1 uncultured Eubacteriales bacterium | reverse complement strand
GAACCAAGATAAATTTCAACGCTCTCTTTACTATATACTTTATCAAAATCAAATTCATTTGAAGTGTTTAAGTCTTTAACCTTCAATTCGCAACTATCCGTCAAATATTTGGGATCATAGTGCTTTTTTGTACAACAAGCTAACATTGTAGCAGACAGAATAAGCAAAACAACAACTAACGATATTACTACAACACGTTTCTTTGTAGTAGTAATTTTTCCTATATGCTCTGTTTCTCGCTTTAACAAGTTAAACCTCATTTTACATCTCCCATTATTACAACGTTGCAAACGGTTTGGACGATATAAGTTTGTAATCGTCATCGTGCGTGTAAAACTGTTCCATAAGCCAATAAATGCCGTTCGTGCCTTTTTTGAGTTTCTTTGAAAGTTGCTCTTTCGTCACGGGCATAACCTGAAATATCGAAATATACTGATTTTTGCTTATATAGCACTTCACGATACGCGGGGTTTTGAACACTTCGGGCAGTAGAAGCACGACGCCTCGATATTTGCCGTCAAGTCCCATATCTATCGTGTCCGAAACGGTTACGTTGTCCTTTTCGTTGAACGCATACTCGGCGGTTGCCCAAAGCAGAGAGTTGAAAAAAAGCCAACCCGTATCCGCGTTTTCGTTGCCCGTCGGGTCGGAAACCTCGACTTCGGGGGATATGAACATAACGTATTCGTTGCGGCGGTTTGCTTTTCTGCCCCAGCCTATTTCACGCTCGGGCATAACGTAATCGCTTGCGCCTATCGTGCAAAGTTTCCAAAACGGCAACTCGTCCGTAGGCTCGAAAACGTAGGTCGTAACGGGTTTCATTTGCTCGGCAACGTCTGACAAAACGTCCTTTTTCAGTTGCAGACTGAAAACAGGCTCTTTACCCATAACGTCGACGTAGTGTTCGTACAATTTTTGATGTTTTTTGCTTTTCATTTTCTCTCGCCTTTTCAAAAAAAGTATATCATACGCGCGCGATATTTTCAATTACAATCGTTTTGTCGAACAAAAGTAAGTTATCGCGGCAAACAAGATTAAAAGTCGTTTAATTATATAAATAATTAAAATTTGCGGATTGACTTTGCACATTTGCGGCAATAAAATAGAAGTATGAAAAAACCGTACGTTTGCGTTATAGGCGGCTCTAACGTCGATATAACTTGCACCACATTCACGAAAATCAAAACCAAAGACAGCAACCCGGGCGTAACGTCGCTATCGTGCGGGGGCGTTTCTCGCAATATCGCCGAAAACCTCGCAAGGCTGGGCTTGAACGTCGTGCTAATCACCGTTTTAGGCACGGATTTCAACGCGCATATGATAGAGCAGAACGCGCTTTCGGTGGGCATAGACCTTTCGCACAGCCTCGTCGTAGACGAGCCGTCCTCGTGCTACGTTTCCGTCAACGACGTTGACAACGATATGTTCGTTGGCGTTGCATCGATGGGTATTCTCGACAAACTCACGCCAGAGTTTCTCGCGAAAAATCTCGACGTAATCAACGGCGCGCAATGCGTCGTCACGGACACGAATATTCCGAATTGCCTCGACTTTTTGATAGAAAACGTCGAAGTGCCGATTTTTCTCGACACGGTTTCGGCAAAAAAGACGGTCATCGCAAACGACAAAATTAAAAACCTTCATTACATAAAACCCAACGAGTACGAAGCGGAAATTCTCTCGGGCATAGAAGTTAAAGACGAGCAATCCGCTCTTGCCGCTTGCAAAGTTATCGCGCAAAGGAATATTGACACGATTTGCGTAAGTTGTGGCGAAAAGGGGTCATATTGTTATAATCGCGGCAACTTTACTCACGTTCCGTTCTACAAGACTGACGTAAAGAACACGACGGGCGCAGGGGACAGTTTTATGTCGGGCATAGTTTACGGTTTTTCAAAAGGAATGTCCGCAGAATCGAGCGCGGCGTTTGCGGCGGCGTGCGCAACAATCACGGTATCTTCGATAGACACCGTATGCAAGGAACTCTCGGCGGAAAAAGCGTTTGAAATCGTCAATAAAAACGGTGTAAAATAAGCGTTTTTTCGCAGTAAAAATCAACTAAAAAACGGCGTTTTTTTTCGGAAAAATCGCAACAAAACAACGTAAAAACAACAACGAAAAAATAAAATTTTCAGAGGAATAAATATGCAAATAAACAATTATCTAAACGTTTCGGAAGAAGTCAAAAACGCGCTTGCAAACAACAAGCCCGTCGTTGCGCTCGAATCCACGATTATCTCTCACGGTATGCCTTATCCAAAGAACGTGGAAACAGCTTTGAGCGTTGAAAAAATCGTGCGCGAAAACGGCGCAATCCCTGCTACAATCGCAATCATCAGCGGTAAACTCACCGTCGGTTGCTCGAAAGAGGAAATCGAAAGACTGGGTAAGGGCGGACTCAACGTACCAAAAGTTTCAAGACGCGACATTCCGTTTGTCGTGGCAAAATGGCAGGACGGCGCAACAACGGTTGCGGCAACGATGTACATTGCGCACCTTGCCGGAATCGACGTATTCGCAACGGGCGGCATCGGCGGCGTGCATAGAAAAGCGGAAACCACTATGGACATCTCGGCAGACCTTGACGAACTTCAACAAACGAGCGTTATGGTCGTCTGTGCTGGCGCAAAATCCATTCTCGACATCGGCTTGACCCTCGAATGTCTTGAAACGAGAGGCGTTCCCGTCGTCGGCTACAAGACGGAAGATATGCCTGCGTTCTACACTCAAAAGAGCGGATTCAAGGTTGACTATCGTATCGACACGCCAGAAGAAATCGCGGCGGCGTACTTTGCAAAAAATCAAGTCGGACTCAACGGCGGTATGCTCGTAACGAATCCCATTCCCGATGAATACGCAATGGACGCAGACTACATCAATCAAAACATCGCGCAAGCCCTAAAAGAGTGTGAAAAACTCGGCATTCACGGCAAACAAACCACGCCGTATTTGCTCGATAAAATCCAAAAACTCACGGCAGGTAAGAGCCTTGAAGCAAACATTCAACTCGTTTACAACAACGCGTGCCTCGCATCGAAAATCGCATCTTCGCTCGCCGCTCTA
>URTQ01000154.1 GCA_900550855.1 uncultured Eubacteriales bacterium | reverse complement strand
CGTTGAAATATTCTTGCAACGCCGTTTTTGATATTCTAATCGTTTCTTTTTATGATTTTGAGAATGTCCACATTGTCGTCGGGGGCGACTATCGACGAGCAAACTTCCGTGAAATCAAATATCTCTTTCGCACACTTTTGCACGTCCTCTTTCGTCACCGAATCTATGCTCTTTATGCGTTTGTCGAAGTCGTAAAGTTCGCCAGTTTGCACCGCGTGTCCGCCGAATGTTCTCATCATCGCCGACGTGCTTTCCTGTCCGAGAACGAGCGACGTTTTGAGTTGCTCTTTGCCCTTATTCAGTTCCTCGTCGCTTACGCCCTTGTCGATAAGAAGGTCGATTTCGTCCCTTATCGCCTCTACCGCGCTCACCGTGTTGTGCGGACTCGTGGACGTGTAAATTATAAATGCGCCGTTGTTCTGATACGAGGACGGATAGCCGTAAATCGTGTAGCAAAGTCCGAGTTTTTCACGCACGCTTTGGAACAGTCTCGACGACATTTCCATACTGAAAATTATCGTCATAAGTTGCATTGCGGTGCATCTTTCATCGTTGTACGGATAGGATGGGAACGCGAACGCGATATGCGTTTGTTCTATCGACTTTTTGCGCTTGCAAGAGTGCGAATGAGGCGTTCGCGCGCATATGGGCGCGTTGTCATAATCCTTTTGAGAGGTATATTTATCCTCAAAATACTTCGTTGCAATCGCGACGGCTTGTTCTTCGGTGAGATTGCCCGCAATCGATAAAACCGTGTTTTGCGCGACGTAGTGCTTGTCGTGATAGTCTTTGAGCGTTTGACTCGTCATTTCTTTGAGGGTTTTCTTCGTTCCGAGAATGGCTTTTTCAAGCGGACAACCCTTAAAATAGAGGCTCAGCAGACGTTCGAGGCACAAGTCGTCGGGCGTATCTTCGCTCTCGTTTATTTCCTCGATAACCACCCTGCGCTCTTTTTCGAGTTCGACGGGGTCGAAAGATGGATTGAAGTACATATCCGACAATACGTCGGCGCACTTTTCGGCGTTGGTATCGAGGGATACCGTATGGAAACAAGTGTAACTCTTTGCGGTGAAAGCGTTGATTTGCGCGCCTATGCAATCGATTTCGTTCACGATGTCGAACGCACTGCGATTTGCCGTGCCTTTGAACACCATATGCTCGATAAAATGCGATATGCCGACAATATCGGGCGTTTCCTTAACCACGCCTGCGCCGACGAATACGCCGATTGCCACCGACCTTACGGCAGTGTTCGGCACGAATACGAGTTTCAATCCGCTTTTGAAAGTAATCATTTTTTGCATATCGATATTATACCACATAGTTTGAAAGTCGCAATCATATTTTATGGTATGAGTGAAACGAGGTTCCGCAATTTTTGCGCAAATTTTGTCATAGTATCGGTGCTTTTGCTTGTTTTCGGCGTATCGTTCGTCGCGGCGTACCCCATAGAAGCCAAAGCCGAGCAAGTCAACAACGCCGTTTACAGCGGAAACGCAAGCACGCAAAGCGTCGCTTTGACGTTCAACGTGTACGAGCGTACGGACAACGTATTGAAAATTGCCGAAATACTCGACGAATACGGCTACAAATCCACCTTTTTCGTAGGCGGTTTGTGGGCGGCAAAAAACGGCGACGCACTCTTGAAACTCTGCTCGGACGGTCACGAAATAGGCAATCACGGCTATTCCCACCAAGACCACGCAAAACTCAACAAACAGCGCAATATCGAGGAAATCAGAATCACCGAACGAATGATAGATTCCTCATTGAACGCCCTGCCAGACTATAAAAATTCCAAACTTTTCGCGCCGCCGAGCGGCAGTATGGGGAATGCGATGTTCGACACCTGCAAAGAACTCGGCTACACGGTGATAATGTGGACGCACGACACGATTGACTGGCGCGACAAAAACGCCGATTTAATATACGAGCGCGCAACGAAAAGTTTGAAAGCGGGTGACATAGTTTTGATGCACCCAACCGACTGCACCGTCGCCGCCCTGCCGAGAATTTTGGAATATATAAAATCTCAAAACCTCAAAGCCGACGTAGTGAGCAACGTGATTGAAAAGTAATGCGCGCGCATTACTTTTCAAGCGATATTGTTGCGTAGCAACAGTTATATTTGCGCAAAGCGCAAGTGATATTTTTTGATTATGAAAAAGTGATATTGCGCCGTAGGCGCAGTTGTGGAATATTATTAAATCTTGCAAAAGTTTTAATTAGGAAGTTCTTTTCTAAAAGTCGCCGAAGTCGTAACACATCCCAAATAGATGAAGAACGCGAAAACACCCCATTGGCAGCAACCCTAATTTACAAGACGTAAATGAGTTGATGGCAATGGGGTGTTGACAAAGTTATTCGCTATTTGGATGCGTTACGCTTTGGCGATGACTTCTTTGAGGCGCAAATCCACTCTGTGCTTCTCGTCAATCTTAATAACCTTGACAAGCACGATGTCGCCGACGTTGACTACGTCCGTGACCTTTTCAACGCGTTGGTCGGAAAGTTTGGAAATGTGAATCATTCCGTCTTTGCCGGGTGCAAAGTTGACGGACGCACCGAATTGTCCTTTGTCGTTTTCCATAATCTTGGTGACTTTGCCTTCGTAAACGTCGCCCACTTCTACGTCGCGAACGATGTTCTCGATGATGGTGCGCGCTTTGCGGATTGCGGCGTCGTCGCTGGAAGCGATAAAGATTGTGCCTTCGTCGTTGATGTCGATCTTCACGCCGGTGTCTTCGATAATCTTGTTGATTGTCTTTCCGCCCGTGCCGATTACGTCGCGGATCTTATCGGGATCGATCGAGAAGGAAACGATCTTGGGTGCGAACTTGCTGAGTTCCGTTCTCGGTGCGGGAAGCGTTGCGAGCATCTTGCCGAGGATTTCGAGTCTGCCGAGTCTTGCTTGTTCGAGAGCGCGAGTGAGGATTTGCTCGTCGATGCCCTTGATCTTGATATCCATTTGGATTGCGGTGATACCTTCGGTCGTACCTGCGACTTTGAAGTCCATATCGCCGAGGAAGTCTTCAAGACCTTGAATGTCGGTGAGAACTGCGACTTTGTGGCTTTCCTCATTCTTGATAAGACCCATAGCGATACCTGCGACGGGCGCTTTGATGGGAACGCCTGCGTCCATAAGAGCGAGCG
>URTQ01000153.1 GCA_900550855.1 uncultured Eubacteriales bacterium | reverse complement strand
TTTCGATAATAATTATAAATAATAATGACAATGAAATAGGATATGGAGAAGAGTATAAAATTCAAAAAAATATAAAAATTTTGCTAAATTTTATGCAAAAACGGTTGCAAAAATAAATGTCGCTTGCTATTATATGTCGGTAAATTAAAAATATAAGTTTTTCGGAGATATAAAACTATGAAAAAAATGGCAAAATTCGTTGTTTCGTTTATGCTTGTCGCAGTGGTTATCGGCGCGAGTTTCGCGCTCGTTGCGTGCAACGACGACGACAAAAATTACGTTGCCGTCGCGGCAATCGACCTTCTTCAAGAAGACTTCGGCATTGCCGTCAAAAAGGGCAACACGACTCTTTTGAACGCAGTCAACGTCGTCATCGACGAGTGGCTCGCAAACGGCAAAATGAATCAATATATGGATTACTATTCCGCGCTCGCAAACGAGGAAAAGGGCGGCGAGAGCGCAGTTGCGCCCGACGGATTGCAAATGAGTTGGGATTTCGGCTCGGCAACCGAAGTGGTGACTATGTACACCGAAGCGGGCTTTGCGCCGTACGAGTTCTACAAAGGCGAAAACATCGTCGGACTCGACGTTGCGATTATGTCGCAAGTTGCCGTCAATCTCGGCAAAAAACTCGAAGTGAAAGACGTGGTGTTTGACGTCGTTGCGACGAACGTTGCAAATTCGACGGGCGACGCAGTCGGCGCGGCGGGAATCACAATCAACGACGAGCGTAAGCAAGTGGTTGATTTCAGCAACGTGTATTCGAGTTCAACTCTCGTCATCGTGTCCGAAAACGGTCAGTATTCGAGCGTCAAGGACCTTGCCGGCAAAACCGTAGGCGTGCAGGAAGGCACGAGCGGCGACCTCATCATCAGCGCGGCAAAGGGCGCGGGATATACCTATGAAAACGAGGATGGACAAGACGTTACCGTCACGGCGGCAGGCGCGACCGTCAAGCAATACAAACAATACGCGCTCGCTTTGCAAGACCTCAAAAACGGACGTATCGACGCAATTCTTATGGACAAAATCCCTGCCGAATTGATGCTCAAATAATGCCGAAACGGGTGATATGATGATTCTTTCAGCAACCATTTCCGAGCGGTTTTACCGCGCGTTCATATACGACGACAGATACAAACTGTATTTTCAAGGACTTGGAAACACACTGCTCATCGCTTTGCTTGCCACGCTCATAGGCGTGGCTATCGGCGTAGTTTTGGCAATGATAAACTACGTCAACAAAAAGACGGGCAAACTCAAAGTGCTTTCGACGATATCCAAAACGTACATAATGATCATTCGCGGCACGCCCGTAGTGCTTCAACTGTTCATAATGTACTTCGTGGTGCTTGCATCGTCCGACAACGGCATTTTTATAGGCGCGTTGACGTTCGGTCTCAACTCGGGCGCATACGTTGCCGAGATAGTCAGGGCAGGCTTTGAAAGCGTTGACTACGGACAAATGGAAGCGGGCAGGTCTCTCGGTATGTCCACGTCGCAAACTATGATAAAGGTCGTTACGCCGCAAGCGGTGCGCAACGTGTTGCCGCCTCTTTTCAACGAGTTTATAACCCTCGTCAAAGAAACGGCAATCGTCGGCTACGTCGGCATACTCGACCTCGGCAAAGTCCCGGGGATTATACAATCGAGGACGTTTGATTATCTTTTCCCGCTCTTGATTGCGGCTTGTATGTATCTGATAATCGTTATGGGACTTACGGGTATACTCAAACTTGTGGAAAAGCAGATGGCAAAGACCGACCGTAACTACACGCGCATAAAAGTGCGCGGCAAGAAAAAAGAATTTATCGAGGAGGCGTAAAGTATGTTGAGCGCAATAAATCTGACAAAAAAATTCGGCGATTTGCTCGTGCTCGACGACATCACCGAAACGATAAACGAGGGCGAAAGGGTGGTAATCGTAGGACCGAGCGGCGGCGGCAAATCCACGTTTTTGCGTTGCCTAAACTGCCTCGAAGACCCCACCGCTGGCAAGATTATGTTTGACGGCGTGGACCTTGCCGACCTCAAAGTCGACATCAACGAACAGCGCGAAAAAATGGGTATGGTTTTCCAGCAATTCAATTTGTTTGGCAATATGACGGTCAAGGAAAACATCACGCTCGCGCCCGTTCAAATCGGCGTAAAAAATATGCGCAAAGCAAAGCGCAAAAACGCTTTCGTACCCGTGTACAACAAGTGGTATTCTCTTTTCGGCGCGGCGTATAACAAGAAGGTGGACAAAAAGGTCGAAACGCTCAAATCCAAACTTGAAGCGTTGAAATCGCAACTTGAACCTATCGTTTCTGCGTGGGAAAGCACGAAATCGACGAAAGAAATAAGCGGAAAAACGTACGCCGTTTACGACCCTAAACTTACCAAACAGAAACTCGGATTGACCGAAAAAATCGAGCAGACCGAGCGCAAAATAACTCACGCGACTCACGCCGAGCCAAAGAGCGTTCAACCGCTCGTTTACACCTCGAAAAAGCAAATCAAAGAGGATGCTGAAAAGCGTGCGGACGAACTTTTGAAACGCATAGGGCTCGAAAGCAAAGCGGACGTTTATCCCTCGACTTTGAGCGGCGGACAGAAACAGCGCGTGGCAATCGCGCGTGCGCTTGCAATGAACCCCAAAGTTATGCTTTTCGACGAGCCTACGTCGGCACTCGATCCCGAAATGGTGGGCGAGGTGCTCGACCTCATAAAGCAAGTTGCAAACGAGGGTATGACGATGGTTATCGTCACGCACGAAATGGCGTTTGCAAGAGAGGTCGGCACGAGAATTTTGTTTATGGCGCAAGGCAAGATTTTGGAACAAGCGCCGCCCGAAGAATTTTTCACGAATCCGAAATGCGACAGACTTAAAGAGTTCCTCAAAAAAGTGTTATGAAAAAATCCTCGCAACTTGCGAGGATTTTTCTTTCCAAATTTTCACTTACCTCTTTCATTTACAATTAATCCTTTTCAAGCAAATAATCCGCACTTTACAAATATTTATAAAAATGTTACTATATAATATCATAAAATAATTGTGGGCGCGCGTTGCGCGTATGAGTATGAAATACGGCGAATTCAAACAACATTTTCAAGCGGTAAAAGACGGTCAGGCAAAATTTGCACCCGTCTATATCGTGTGCGGCGACGACGAGTATCTCAAAGACGAGGTGCTGTCCTCTTTCAAGAGCGTCGTTGACCCCGAA
>URTQ01000152.1 GCA_900550855.1 uncultured Eubacteriales bacterium | reverse complement strand
AGTGATTCTCGACGGAAAAGAGTATAAATTCAATATAGCCGCAAAGGATACGCAACAATATATTCCGATTGAAAAGTGCGGAATCAGAGTTAAGTTCAAAATCGAAGCGCAGACGGCGCACGCGTACGTTTCGCCTATCTCGGTGGACGTCGACGTGGAAAGGAGGGCGTTGTGAATTTCAACGAAATAGTTTCTTCAATAGAAGAACTCACCATAAAAATCGCGGCTCTTGAAAAGACCGTGTCAAATCTCAAAACAGCCGCGGATAGCCTCACATCGAGAGTCGCCGCGCTTGAAAATAACGAAGCAGAAGCATAGGAGGATTGTATGTCATCATTGTGGGACGAAATTAAGGACTTGTTCAAAACGGATAAACAACTCGAACAAGAAAGACAGGAAAAAATCAATTCCGCTCTCGAAAAGGAAGCGGACGTTTCAAAAAAACTCGCCGAACTCGAAAAACAGTATCAGGATTCTTTGCCCAAAGACGAGGAAATCGACTTCGATAAACTGTTTCCGACCGAGTCGGGGCTAAAAGAAATCGAGTATACCCCCGAAAGCGACGAGAGTATAGAAAAAAGAGCGCAAAGCGCAATCGACAGCGAAAAGAAAAAGTCGCAAACCAAAATCAAGGATATGTACTCGGACGCAGTCGCCGCGCTCGACGAGGATAAAGATTCCGCGCGCCAAACGCTCTCGGACAGTTACTCAAACCTCGCAAAACTGTACGACGAACTCAAAGAAAAGGCAAACGGCGACTCTATAAAGAGGGGTATGGCGAGAAGCAGCGTAGCAACCAACAGAATCGACGCTCTCGACCAAAGTCACGTTCAGTCCGCAACCGAAGCGGAAAAGGCGTATATCGGCGCGGTTGCAAAAATCGACGAGGAAATCTCAAAACTTCAAAGAGATAAGGACAGCGCGCTCGAACAACTCGACCTCAAATCTGCGTCCGACCTCGAAGAATCCATCGCGAAACTCAAAAGCGAGCGCGACGCAAAAGTCGAAGAATACGAAAAATACAACAACGATATTCGCAAAAAGAACGAGAGTTTTCAAGAGGATCGCCAAAAGAAAATCGACGCGTATATTGCCGACGCAAAGGCGAAAAAAGCCGAGGAAGAAAAGCAACAGCAAGAGTACGAAAGCAAGTACGGTTACAGCGGCGACAAACTTGAAAACTACACCGAAAGATACCGCATTGCGTACGATTTTTACAGCGCGCTTTCGCCCGATATCGCCGTGGACGCGCTCAAAGCGTCGCCGAATATGAAATACTATCTCGGCAACCTCTACGACAAGTTGTTGTCCTCTTTGCAAAGCAAAAAGAACGACCAAAAGTATTACTTTTAAAAAAAGCGAGAGCAAATTTTGCTCTCGTTTTTTTGTTATAATTATGTTGCTTTTATATTGCTTTTTTATTGATTGCCGTTCTTACTTTTTCGAATCGAAACTCACTTTGTCGATGAGGTCGGCGTATGCTTTGAAGTAGATTTCGAAAATCGCTTTCATTGCTTCGAGAGTGAGGCGTTCGTTGGGTTGGTGGATTATCATTTCGCCGTAACCTTTCATTTCAGGACCGAACGCGACGCAGTTGTTGAACTCTCTCGCATACGTTCCGCCGGGGGTACATACGGGCTTGGATTCGACGTCGCCGGTCACTTCGCGATAGGCGTTGTAAAGCACCTGTATCATATCGGAATCGGGGTCGATTTTGAAACCTTCGGATTCGCTCAAAAGAACGACTTTTGCACAAACTTCGTTTTTAAGCGTAGATTTTATGCTGTTAAACATCGTTTTTGTGTCGGTTGAGAAGGGAAGTCGCGAGTTGATTTTTATTGAGAATTTGCCGTTTTCATAGTGGCAAAGTCCGACGTTGACGGCGATTTTGCCGTACTCGTCCTCGGCATAACAACCGAGTTTTTCACCGTGTACGCAAGTTGAAATATAGGTGTTGTATATGCGAACGAAGTCGTTGTTCACAACGCCGTCGAGCGCGGCTACGGCATACGATATTGCGTTTACGCCGAGTTGTGGTACAGAGCCGTGCGCTGCCTTGCCGTGTACGGTGAAACGTATCTCGTCGCCGTCAATAGCGTATTCGTGTTCGATGTTGTTTTTGCGCAACGCGTCGCATATTTTTTGTGCAACGTCGGCGGAATTTTCGCCGTTTGCGTTTATCGTCAGCGTGCAAATATCGGGCACTGCGTTTATCACGATTCCGCCGTCAAGCGATACGAGTTTCGCGCCCTTGCCGTCCGTCGATTCGCCCTTTATCTCTACGCTGTTTATGGTCTTTTCCGCAAATATAACGGGGAACTCGGAATCGGGGGATACGCCGTAGGAAATGGGTTCTTCCACTTCGAGATAATGCTTCATACAAAGCGAGCCGGTTTCTTCGTTGCATCCGAATATCACGCGCACGCGCTTGTTGAATTTGAATCCGTCGTCCATTAACGCTTTGATTGCGTAAAGGGATATTATCGCAGGTCCTTTGTCGTCTATCGTGCCTCTGCCCCAAATCGCGCCTTCTTCGAGCGCGCCCGAATAGGGCGGATACTTCCAGCCGTCGCCTTCGGGTACGACGTCGAGATGTCCGATTATGCCGACGAGTTCCTTGCCTTCGCCGATTTCCGCATATCCGCAATATCCGTCGAGATTCACCGTGCGGAATCCGAGTTGCTCGGCAACGGAAAGAACGTATTCAAGACAATCCTTGTTGCCTTGTCCGAACGGTCCGCCGAGTACGGGCGCGTCAAGCACGGTCTTTATGCGAACGGCGTTTTGAATGGTCTGTATCATTTGAGGATAATATTTTTCAAGATTCATATTTGCCTCCGAAATTTTATGTGCAAATTATACCACTTGCGGCTTGCGCGCGCAAGAGTAGAATGATTAATATAATAAAGTGAGTTTATATTTTTAGTAAATGCACGTCTTGCGGCGTGCTTCCGGCCCGTCCCGATTGTATTCAACGCAAACACACTTCGTGTAACGTTTCATTTATTTTACCGCACGATTTATGCAAGCATAAAGTGCAGATAGTAATGCACGTCTTGCGACGTGCTTCCGTTGCGCTCCGTTTGTGCTCAACGCAAGCACACTTCGTGCAACGTTTCATTTATTTTACCGCACGATTTATGCAAGCATAAAGTGCGGGGATAGTAATGCACGTCTTGCGGCGTGCTTCCGTCACGCCCCGATTGTGCTCAAC
>URTQ01000151.1 GCA_900550855.1 uncultured Eubacteriales bacterium | reverse complement strand
CGAAAAATTCGGCGGCGGTCCTGTTGGACTCGAAACGCTTGCGGCGGCAACGGGCGAGGAAGCGAGCACAATCGAGGACGTCGTTGAACCGTTCTTGATTCAACTCGGCTTTATCAGCCGCACGCCGAGAGGCAGAGTTTGTACACAAAACGCCTACGAACATCTAAAACGCGAGTATAACAAATAAATTCATTAACGCTCACCGCAAGCGGCGAGCGAGCGGAACGCAATATAAAACAATCTATGCAAGAAAACACAACGCTTAAAACGCACGATTTCTTCTACGAATTGCCCGAAGAACTCATTGCGCAAACACCTATCGAACCTCGCGACCACTCGCGACTTTTGGTGTACAATCGTCAAACGGACGAGATTCAGCACAAGCATTTTTACGACTTGCCGTCTTTCCTCAAAAAAGGCGATTTGCTCGTCATAAACAACACGAGGGTTATCCCTGCGCGCATTTTCGGTCATATCGAAAATCACGAAAGCGTACTCGAAGTTTTGCTCTTGAAACGCAAGGACTACACGCACTGGGAAACCATAATGAAACCTGCCAGAAAGGCTCGACTCGGCTCGGTTATCCACTTTTGCGACGAACTAAGCGCAGTCGTGACCGAAATAGGCGAGTACGGCGCGCGCACGATAGAATTTAAGTTCGACGGCGTGTTCGAGGACATTCTCGACAGAGTGGGCAATATGCCTCTTCCGCCGTACATAAAAGAGAAGTTGCAGGACAAGGAAAGATACCAGACCGTGTACAGCAAAATCGAAGGCTCTGCCGCCGCACCGACCGCAGGACTTCATTTTACGCCCGAACTTATGCAGAAAATAAGGGATATGGGCGTTGATTTCGCAACCGTGCTTTTGCATATCGGTTTAGGTACGTTCAGACCCGTCAAAGAGGACAATATCCTCGAACACGAAATGCACACCGAGTATTACGAAATCGACGAGGAAAACGCCGAAAAAATCAATTCCGCGATACGAGAGGGCAGAAGGGTTATATGCGTTGGAACGACGAGCGTGCGCACGCTCGAAACGGTTGCCGACGATAACGGCTACGTCCGCGCCCAGAAAGGCGACACGAGCATTTTTATATACCCCGGGTATAAATTTAAGTGCGTAAAAGGACTTATCACGAATTTCCACTTGCCCGAAAGCACGCTGATTATGCTCGTATCGGCGTTTGTCGGCAGAGAAAAAACGCTCGAAATATACAACGAAGCCGTAAAAGAGAGATACCGCTTCTTCTCGTTCGGCGACGCATCATTCTTTGAATAAAGGAACATCAAAAAACTTATGAGATTTGAAGTTATACACGAAGACAAAAAGACCGGCGCACGAGTCGGAAAACTCTACACCGAACACGGCGTTATCGATACGCCTTGCTTTATGCCCGTCGGCACGAAAGCAACCGTAAAAGGACTTTCGCCCGAAGAAGTGCACGCAACCGGCGCGCAAATCTTGTTGTCGAATACCTACCACTTGTATTTGCGCCCGGGTCACGAACTCATCGAAAAAGCGGGCGGTTTGCACAAGTTTATGAACTGGGACGGCGCAATCTTGACGGACAGCGGCGGATTTCAGGTTTTCTCGCTTTCTTCCTTGCGTAAAATCACGGACGACGGCGCGGAATTTAACAGTTTTATCGACGGCAGCAAACACTTTTTCTCGCCCGAAAAATCTATGGAAGTGCAGAAGGCTCTCGGCAGCGATATTGTTATGGCTTTCGACGAATGCACGCCGCCCGACATAACGCACGACAAGGCGCGCGACGCTATGGAAAGAACGCTAAAATGGTTGGATAGATGCTCGAAAGTTCAACTTAAACCGCACCAAACGCTGTTCCCGATAGTGCAAGGAAACATCTTTGCGGATTTGAGAAAAGAAAGCGCCGAACGCACCGTTCCGTATGCAAAATGCGGCATTGCGATAGGCGGTTTGAGCGTTGGCGAAAGCGCGGAAAAAATGTACGAAATGCTCGACGTTTTGCAACCCATTTTGCCAAAGGACCAACCGCATTATCTTATGGGCGTAGGCACGGCGGATTACATCGTCGAGGGCGTTGCAAGAGGCGTCGATATGTTCGACTGCGTGCTTCCCACTCGTATCGCTCGCAACGGCACGGCAATGGTGAAGGAAGGATTTATGACGATTCGCAACGCACCGTACGCAGAGGACTTTACACCCATCGACCCCGACTGTGACTGCTACGCTTGCAAAAACTATACGAGAGCGTACATTCGCCACCTCATAAAGAGCGACGAAATTATGGGCGGACGTCTTTTGTCAATCCACAATATCCGCTTCCTCGAAAGGCTCGCCGCCGATATCCGTCAAGCCATTATGGAAGACAGATACGACGAGTTCAGAAAAGAGTTTATGGCGCAATATCAGGGCTAAACGACAAAAAAACATTAAAACGGCTTTAATAATGCCACAAAATGTACGATTTTTGTTGCAAAACAGTCCGACATCGTGTAACATAGAAAATATCAAAATAGAAATAACCGCATAGGTGAATAAAGGAGCAAATATGTTAAATTCTTTGATTCTCGCAGCAGCAGCAGGCGAAACAACCAAAAATAATAACGGTTGGATTATGTACGTCGTTATCGGCGTCGTGCTTGTACTTATGATCGTTCTTACCATCGTTCCTCAAAAGAAACGTCAAAAAGAACAACAAAATATGATGAACAGTCTTTGCGTAGGCACAAAACTTATGACCGTCGGCGGCATCGTCGGCAAGATAACCCAAGTCAACGCAGACAACACGCTCATCGTCAACGTCGGCACTGAATCCAACCCCACTTTGATCGTCATCGACAAGAAAGCAGTCGGTTACGTTCTTGAAAAAGTTGCCGCACCCGCAACGGAAACCGCACCCGTAGCACCTGCAACCGAAGAAGCGAAAGTCGAAGAAAAGGTTGAAGAAACCGTCTGCGACAACAACTGCGACGCTTGCGCTGAAAAGGCAGATTGCGACAAAGCAGTCAGCGGTGAAGTGGTAGAAAGCGACGAAGAAAACAAATAATCGACAAACGACAAGAAAAAGGCACGCGAGAGCGTGCTTTTTTGTTGCACAATTTTGCAACATTTTGCAAAATTGTGCAGTGATATTGCGCCTAAGGCGCAAGTGAAATTGCACCGTAGGTGCAGTTGAGGTTTCTACTCATTCGAAGACGGAACACGAGCCGCAAGGCGGCGAGAAAAGCGAGCGCCG
>URTQ01000150.1 GCA_900550855.1 uncultured Eubacteriales bacterium | reverse complement strand
GTCGCAGACGGTATGGGGGATTGCCTGCGGCGGATATTCGACGGTGGCTTTGGCGAGGCAAAGTGCGGAAATGATAAAGTCGCGCGGCGGCGCGGGATACGTTGAGAGCGGCGATAAAATCGAGATTGTGTACGCGGTGTACAAGAGCGAGGACGAGGCAAACGCCGTGCTTGCAAAACTTTCGGACAAAAGTTTGTATATCAAAAAATACGACATCGCAAAGGGTAGTTTCAAGTGGTGCAAAGACGATATGAAAAGCGCGGTGGAAAGTGCGCTCGGCTACTTTCAAATTGCGTTCGACAAGATGTTCGAATGCGCAGATTCGCTCAACGCGGGCAGTATGGGAATTGACGATGCAAAAACCGAAATCAAGGTTTTATATACACAAATCGAGGATATAAAGTCCGCTTTTTATCAAAACGTTGCAAATTCGAACGACGAACATATAACCCAAATCAAACTCGGTTTGGTGACGACGCTTGCGCTTTTGGACAATATAGATTTTTCAAAATCCGCCGCTACGGTCACCTCGTCGATAAGATATCAACTCGTTCAACTGGTGCTTTGCAGACAAGCGCTGATGAATGATTTATAAAAGTTTTTTATTCTTGCCATATTAGATTATTTAGTTTATAATACTTTTTATGGCATATACATCATTATATCGCAAATATCGTCCCGACACCTTCGACAAGGTTATCGGGCAAGATCACATCGTGCGTACGCTGAGGAATCAGATTGCTCACAACAACGTCGGACACGCGTACATTTTCACCGGCACGCGAGGCACGGGCAAAACTTCCGTCGCCAAAATTTTTGCGCGCGCGGTGAATTGCCTTTCGCCGCTTGCGGACGGTTCGCCGTGCGGAAAGTGCGAAAACTGCGTGGAACTTGCGTCAAATTCAAATTTCGATATTCTCGAAATCGACGCCGCGTCCAACAACTCTGTCGACCAGATAAGAGAGTTGACGGACAAAATCGGGTTTCCGCCGACGGTGGGCAAATACAAAGTCTACATCGTAGACGAAGTTCATATGCTCTCGAAAGCCGCTTTCAACGCATTGCTCAAAACGCTGGAAGAGCCGCCGTCGCACGCGATTTTCATTCTCGCAACGACGGAAATTCATCAGATACCCGCGACGATTTTGTCGAGGTGCTTGCGCTTCGATTTCCGACTTGTGCCAAACGGCGTTATCGCAAAGCGTATTCGCGACATCTTTGACGACATAAACGTAAAATACGAAAGCGAGGCGGTTGACCTCATTGCTTCGGCAGGCGCGGGAAGCGTGCGCGACGCGTTGTCCATTGCGGATATGTGCGTGAGTTATTGCGACTCGAACGTGACCTACAACGGCGTACTCGAAGTGCTTGGCGCGGCAGACCCGAAGAAACTGCAATCGCTTGCCGCCGCAATCGCTGACGGCGATACGGACAAGGCTTTGCAAGAAGTGGCAAATCTTTGCGACCTCGGAAAGAGCGTGCCCATTCTCGCGCAAGACCTCGCAACGCTGTTTAGGAACGTGCTGTATATCAAAAACTGTTCGAGCGCAAAGAGTTTGCTTGCTTTGCCCGAAGCGATATATTCGTCCCTTGCCGAAATGGCAAAGAAGTACTCGACGGAAAAGTGTATGAGCATAATGAAGATTTTTTCATCGCTCGAAGGCGAATTTCGTTACAGTGCGCAACATCGCATACTGTTCGAGGCGGCAGTCGTGCTTGCGGCGAGCGGCGGCGATAGGGACGTAAAGGTCGAGGAACTGCAAATGCGAGTGGCTCGGCTCGAAAAAATGCTTGCAAACGCGAGGAAATCGGATTTTGAGTCGGCACCTGTCGTAACGGATGCGAGGCAGGTGTGGCTCAGAGTAGCATCCGAACTTCGACAAGACGGCTACACGCTTCTTGCTCTGTCCACTCAGGACGCGCAGTTTGCAATGACGGACGACGAGTATCACGTCAAAGTCGCTGACGCGGCAACGCTCAATTTGCTCGACGACAAGAAAAACCGCGACGCGATAAACAAGGCTTTCAAAAGCGTGGATTCGCACCGCAAACTCGTCATCGAAACAGAGCGACATCTCGACGAGGACAAGGCGTTGCCGTTTGTCAAAGAGATGTTCGGCTCGCTTTTGGAAATCAAATAACAACGACAAAAATACGGTAAAAACGGCGCATAGCGCGCGACAATTATAAAAAAATATCGAAATATTCGGAGGAACGAACAATGGGATACGGCGGCGGATTTGGCGGCGGTAATATGCAACAACTTATGAAACAAGCGCAAGCCATGCAAAGAAAATTGCAAGAAGCGCAACAAGAAATCGCGGAAACCGAAGTTACGGGTAGCGCGGCAGGCGGTATGGTTGAAGTGACTCTCACGGGGGACAAAACGCCTGTGTCTGTTACGATAAAACCCGAAGCGGTTGACCCCGACGACGTCGAAATGCTCGAAGATATGGTGCTTGCCGCACTCAACGACGCAACGCAACAAGCGGACAAATTGTCCAAAGACTTGCTCGGCCCTTTGGGCGGAGCAGGCGGACTGTTCTAATTTACCAAAATTAATTATTAATTAAATGAAGTACATTGAACCTCTTGCAAGACTTATTGCACAATTATCGAAACTTCCGTCAGTCGGCGAAAAGACGGCGGCTCGTTACGCATACGCGATTCTTAATTCGCCCGACGACGAAGTCAACGAACTCGTCGACGCAATCCGCGAGGTGAAGCAAAACGTTCACTTTTGCAAAATCTGCGGCAACTACACCGAAAACGAGATTTGCGACATTTGCGCAACTCGCAAACCCACCACGATTTGCGTTGTCAAAGAACCCAAAGACATCGTCGCTCTTGAAAAAGTCAAGGATTTCAAAGGCGTATATCACGTTTTGGGCGGCGTAATTTCGCCTATGGAACACATCGGTCCGAACGATATACGAATCAAAGAATTGTTATCCCGACTCGACGGCGTTGAAGAAGTTATCCTTGCCACAAACCCTGACGTCGAAGGCGAAGCAACCGCAATGTACATCGCGCGCCTCATCAAGCCTATGGGCATCAAAGTTACCCGTATCGCGCGGGGATTGCCTGAGGGTAGTGTGATTGAGTATGCGGATGAGAGTACTTTGTCCCGTGCTCTCTCTTCCCGAATCGAGTTGTAAACGCACTAAATCGCGACTAACTTTGTCAGGCACGACTTGCCTCAAAACCGTGTACGCCTATGTACACTGGGTTTTGATTCAAG
>URTQ01000149.1 GCA_900550855.1 uncultured Eubacteriales bacterium | reverse complement strand
GGGATTCGAACCCCTGACCTTCTGGTCCGTAGCCAGACGCTCTATCCAGCTGGGCTAATGCTACATAAGATAGGGCTTTTCTTTTAAGCATAGATATTATATTGTTATCCAAAAGAAAAGTCAACCGTTTGCGAAAACATCTTTCAAAGAAAAAAATATAAGAATTGCAAATTATCCTTTTTACATCTGAAAAACTATTAGACATTTATTACAAATATCAAATCCTTTAATTGTTCATAAAAATGCAGAGGACGCATAAAAAGCCGTAGACGTTGAATAGAAACGTCGGCAGAAATTCAAGGGCGATTTTCACTTCCTTCGTAAGAAATCGGATAAAGAGCGCATAGGACGTAGCAAGCACTATCGTCATCGATATGAACGCGACAAGCAAATTTTTCAGCGTGAAAAACGAAAAAACGAACAGCACGCAAAATATTCCCAAAACGAAAAAATAAAGCATCGACGGGAAAATATGTTTGTACTCGACAAGCCTCGATATTGCAAGCACCGACGATAAATAACTCACGCATACGAACACGCTGAACCATACGTTTGGCAACACAAACGAGGGTTTATCGAGCGCAATCCACCACTTTAAGTCGATGTTGAAGCAAAGCGAGCATAACCCCGACACCACGAGCGCGAGCAACAATCCCGCAACTATTCCTATCATTCGCTTTAATTGATCCACACCAAAATATATTTATCTCAAATCCGTTCAATGCCTTTGTAACACAAATTTCAAAGGTTGCGTAAGGTAATGTAGGAGCAATCCGAATATAGAAGGAGGTACATAAAATGAACGGATTCTTTACAAACGGTGCAAACGGATGCGGCTGTAATTGTTGCGACATTATTTTGCTTTTGATGCTCTTGAACAACTGCGGTTGCGGCGGCACGATGGGCGGATGCAATTCTTGCGACATTGTGTGGCTGATTCTCATCCTTTCCTGCATTTGCGGTGGCGGCACGGGCGGCTGCGGTTGCTGCAAATAACAAGCGTCGCGCGGGCATAGCGTGAGCGCGAATTGCCCGAAGTTACGTTTTTGTATCTACGTCGCAAACGCGTCATCTCAAACGAGGTGGCGCGTTTGATTTGCGCCCGCTTTCCGATTTACAAGCACGTTCCGCTTTCGGCTCGCTTGCGTTTTTTTATCCGCTTCCCTTTCGGACAAGCAAATCGTTACGCTTTCCGTTTCTAATTGAATTTACGCTTTGAAGTGCCTTACGCTTTGAAGTGCCTTACGCTTTACAATCCGCTTTCCGTTTGCACGGTTTGTAAATATATCCTAATTTATGTTATATAACGATTATCTTTGACTTTTTCGCGCCGTTATTTTATTATTTATACACAATATTTATCGGCTCATCATCCGGATGAGTGCGAAAGGAGATAACTTTATGGCACAACTGACTATGGACAAACTCGTTGCCCTCGCAAAAAACCGCGGATTCGTCTATCCCGGAAGTGAAATCTACGGCGGCCTTTCCAACTCTTGGGACTACGGCCCTCTCGGCGTTCAACTCAAAAACAACATCAAGCAGGCTTGGTGGAAGAAATTCGTGGTTGAAAATCCCTACAACGTCGGACTTGACAGCGCAATCATTATGAACCCGACAACGTGGCAGGCAAGCGGTCATATCGGCGGTTTTTCCGATCCCTTGATGGACTGCAAATCTTGCAAATCTCGTCACCGCGCCGACGACCTCATCGAAGAATACAACCAAAAGCACGGTATCGAAGAGAATATTTCGGGTTGGACGAACGAGCAGATGGAACAATACATCATCGAACATAAAATCCCCTGCCCCGTTTGCGGAAACAGCAACTTCACAGGCGTCAGAAAATTCAACCTTATGTTCAAAACCTTCATCGGCGTCACCGAAGATTCCACGTCAACCGTATATCTTCGTCCCGAAACGGCGCAAGGCATATTTGTAAACTTCAAAAACGTGCAACGCACCACCCGCAAGAAAATCCCGTTCGGAATCGGTCAAATCGGCAAGAGTTTCCGCAACGAAATCACCCCGGGCAACTTCATCTTCCGTATCCGCGAATTCGAGCAAATGGAACTTGAATTTTTCTGCAAACCGGGAACGGACCTCGACTGGTTCAACTACTGGAAGAACTTCTGCCATCAATGGTTGCTCGACCTCGGTATGAAGGACGAAAACCTCAAACTTCGCGACCACGAAAAAGAGGAACTTTGCTTCTATTCCAAAGCGACCACCGACTTCGAATACAAATTCCCGTTCGGTTGGGGCGAGCTCTGGGGCGTTGCGGACCGCACCGACTACGACCTCAATCAACATATCAAGACTTCGGGTAAGGATTTGAGTTACATCGACCCCGTAACCAACGAAAAATACGTTCCTTACGTCGTCGAGCCGTCGCTCGGCGCAGACCGCGTGTTCCTCGCGTTCCTTTGCGACGCATACGACGAAGAACAAGTCGGCGAAAACGACACGAGAGTCGTGCTTCACTTGCACCACGCGCTCGCACCTGTCAAAGTCGCAATTCTTCCCTTGCAAAAACAACTCAACGAGAAAGCGGAAGAACTCTATATCGAACTTTCCAAGCACTTCGCTTGCGACTTCGATACGTCCGCTTCCATCGGCAAGAGATACCGCCGTCAAGACGAAATCGGCACGCCCTACTGCGTCACCGTTGACTTCGACACTCTCGAAGACGGTTGCGTAACAGTGCGCGAACGCGACACTATGGCGCAAGTCCGCTTGCCCATCGACAGCCTCGTCGACTACTTCACCGAGCAGTTCAAATATTAATCTCAATATAAAACGCAATATGAAACGCCACCGAATCGGTGGCGTTTCTGCTTTTTAAGCACATTAAAAATCGGCGTTCTTACACTTATTTCTTTTTGAAGAACGAAAACAAGCCTTTCTTTTCATACGGTTTGACGTCCACTTCACCGACGTTGTAGCCGTCCTTTTGAATTGCGTTTTTGATGACGTCGACGTCTACGTTATCCTCGCAAATCACGACGGTTTTGCCCTCGACGTGCGAAGACGTAACCTTTTTGACGTTTGCCGCTTTGCGCACCGTGTCGTTGACGTGACTTTCGCACATACCGCATTGCATACCTTCTACTTTGAGTGTAACTTCTTTCACATCTACCTCATAAAAGAGAATTTGATTTCACCAAAAGTATAGCACCGAACAGCGAATTGTCAAGAAAATATGAAGGATATTTCATATTAAATATGATTTTTAATTAATGAATAGATTAAGAGAGAAAAATATAAGGATTGATTAATTTTTGTAAAGAAGTTTGATTGAAGTATTAGAAAA
>URTQ01000148.1 GCA_900550855.1 uncultured Eubacteriales bacterium | reverse complement strand
GTGGGGTGAAACCCCACCCACAATTATTAATTATTCATTATTAATTATTAATTCAAAAACGAAAAAGGCTCGCAATGCAATGCGTGCCTTTTTCTGTTTAATCATCTGTGCCCGTCGAATAACCCTTGTAGTTTTCGTCTTTGTTCCACTCTTTTTGTGTGGTTATTTTTATGTTGCCGTCCTTGTCTACCGACACCACTATATTGCCGTTGTTGTCCGTGCGATAAACCGCTATGTCGTGCGCTTTAAGACGGTCGAGCGTGGATTGACGAGGATGATTGAATTTGTTGCCGTAAGTGTTGCAACTGATTATCGCATACTCGAACGTATACGCGTCCAAAAACGGATTGAGAGTCGAAGTCGCACTGCCGTGATGTCCCACTTTCAACACGTCGCAATCGATTTTGCCCGTGCGCTCGACGACAAGCGGCTCGTTGAGTTCGTTGCTATCGCCCGTGAGCATAATACGTCTGCCGTTGTATTCCAAAATTCCGATGGGCGATATGGCGTTTTTGCGTTCGGCGCTATTGAGATTCGAGTCGTCGTAATACTCTTGCGTGGGGCAATAAAACACCAGTCTGTAAGTCGTTTCTTCAATGATTATGCTGTTCGTGTTTTTGTCAGGGTCGACGTTAAGCACTATTTCGCAATTAGGCTCGGTGAGCGCGGCGATGAAAAATTCCGCATACGTTACCGTTCCTATTGTGTCTTTGTCGGTGAATCTGCTCGTGTCGAGTGCGTCGATTCGGTCTTGCAACTCTTTCTTGCTTTTCGTGTCCGTTCCGGGTGCGGCAAGCACGTTGGGCATAAACAACTTTTCAACTTGGTAGCGTTCCAAAAGTTCGTCCATAAAATAGACGTGGTCGCTGTCGCAGTGCGTAAGCATAAGATACTCGACGGTATCGTCGGTTATGTAGGTGTCGAGATAGTCGAAAGTTTTATCCTCGTACTTTTTGTCGTCGTTGTAGTTTGCGCAGTCTATCACCATATCTTTGCCGTCGGGCAACTGAATATAGATGCAATCGCCCTGTCCGACGTCGAGCATATGCACGAGCAATTCGCCGTCGCCGCGAGCAAGTCCCGAATGTTGATCGTCCTTGACAATCATTGAAACGATTTTGTCCCAAGTGTCGGGGAACGCAAAATACACAACCGCCGTCGCGATTGCTATGACGAGCACGATTGCAACTATTGAAATTACAAACGCTTTCGGATTTGCCTTGTACGCCTTTTTAGCCGCCTTTTCGACGGGCGACGAAGTTTGCTTTTTGGATTTCGTGGATTTTGAAGATTTCTTTGCCATACTGCCATTATATAAAAGAAGTCGAAAAATAGCAATCGTCAATCGCTCGCTCAGACAAAAATTAAGGTTGCGTAAACGTTGGCAAATTCCGATTTGTGCAAGCCTTTTGCTTGTTTTGCAAGCCTTTTGCTTGTTTTTCGATGTTTTCGTTTTACAAGGCGGATTTTAGAGTATATAATATCGATACAGTATATTATTATATATAATTATCCTTATACGGATAGAGGCAGACTATGGCAAAAGAAAAGGATCAATTCGTAAAAGAAATCACGGATATGAACGTGAATTTCCCTCAATGGTACACCGACGTTGTGCTTAAAACCGAACTCGTCGACTACGGTCCCGTCAAAGGCACGATGGTCATTCGCCCTTACGGCTACGAGATTTGGGAACATATCCAAGAGGAACTCAATGCGAGATTCAAGGCTACGGGACACAAAAACGCGTACTTCCCGATGTTTATCCCGTACAGTTATCTCTTGAAAGAGGCGGACCACGTTGAAGGATTCGCACCCGAAGTCGCGCTTGTCACGCACATCGGCAACACGCCACTCGAAGAACAACTCGTCGTACGTCCGACGTCCGAAACCATCATCTGCTCTATGTACGCAAAGTGGGTCAAGAGTTATCGCGATTTGCCCGTACTCATAAACCAATGGGCGAACGTCGTGCGTTGGGAAAAGACCACTCGTCCTTTCCTTCGTACGAGCGAATTTCTCTGGCAAGAGGGTCACACCCTTCACCAAACCGAAGAAGAAGCGAGAGAGGAAACCCTCAAAATGCTCGAAGTGTACCGTGAATTTATGCAAAACGTGCTTGCAATCGACGTTCTCGTCGGTCAAAAATCCGAAAAAGAGAAGTTTGCGGGCGCGGTTGACACCTACACTATGGAAGCAATGATGCTCGACGGCAAAGCGTTGCAATCGGGCACTTCCCACTATCTCGGACAAAACTTCTCGTCCGCTTTCGAAATCAAGTATCTCGACAAAGACGGTCAACTCAAAAATCCCTATCAAACCAGTTGGGGCGTATCCACTCGTCTTATCGGCGCGCTCATTATGGCGCACGGCGACCAACGCGGCTTGAAACTTCCGCCGAGAGTCGCACCCTATCAAGTGGTTGTCGTTCCCGTTGCCGCGCACAAAGAAGGCGTCAACGAAAAGGCGCAAGAAGTCGCTTCCGCACTTCGCAGTGTCGGCGTAAGAGTTATGCTCGACGACAGAGAGCAATCGCCCGGTTGGAAGTTTAACGAATGGGAAATGAAAGGCGTGCCCGTACGTCTCGAAATCGGTCCTCGCGACATCGAAAACGGTCAGGTTATGATTGCGCGCCGCGACACCCACGACAAATTCGCGCTCAAAATCGACAGCCTTACAACCGAAATCCCTGCGCTTTTGGACGATATTCAACAAAATATGTTCAAGCAATCGCACGAATTTTTGCACTCGCACATCGTCACTTGCCACTCTCTCGACGAGATGAAAGAGGCTCTTGACAATCACAATTTCGTCAAGGCTATGTGGTGCGGCGACCGTTGCTGTGAAGACAAGATAAAAGAACAATTCTCTGCGACATCGCGTTGTATGCCGTTTGACCAAACGCCCGTCGGCGACGTATGCCCCGTCTGTGGAAAGCCTGCGAGCAAGGTTATTTATTACGCGCGCGCATATTAAAAACTGTGCCAAATAGCACCTAATTTTGTCAGAGGCATCCGCCCGACAACTCATTTACGTCAGTAAATTAGGGTTGCCGTTCGGATGTCTCTTTCGCATTATGCATCTATTTGGCGCAGTTTTTAAGTTAAGATATGTTTTGTTAGAAAACGGATAAAACCATCGTCCGCGATTTACATCGCGGACTTTTAACGCTCACTCGTTCGAAGCGTACTCGTAAACGGTATTTGCTAATTCACAGACGGAACGCGAGCCGCAAGGCGGCGAGAAAAGCGAGCGTCGAGCTTGACGATTAGTACAAGTGAACGGGCGAGTGTGGATTTTTTCGCCCGTGAACGA
>URTQ01000147.1 GCA_900550855.1 uncultured Eubacteriales bacterium | reverse complement strand
AATTAGGGTTGCCATTCGGATGCCTCTTTCTTGTTCTTCATCTCAATATCGTGGTTTTAATTATAACCTTAATTCTAATTCGGGCGCGGTTGTCCCGCCCTTAATTATTAATTATTCATTATTAATTAACTCTCAACTCTCTTTCAGCAGTATATCGCCCGATTTCAAGTTCAACGGGCAGGCAAAAGAATAAGAGTGTTGGACGAGTTTTGCGTCGTCGGTGATGGTGTTGTCCGACGCGTGCGTGATTGCGCCCAGAGTAAACGACTTACCATCGTTTTGGTCGGGGGATAGGACGAAAAGCGTTTCGCCCGATTTGAAACGATTGCGCATTTCAACCGTGACTATGCCGTTTTTTACGTTCTGCACGACGGCGGTGAAGATGTATTTTTCGGGGGATTGCCCTTCGTCAAGACATACGGTGTCGAGGTTGTCGCCCTCGAAGTATGCGTCGGTGTAGGTGCGGTGCGCGACGGTTTCGAGGTCGGCATTGTATTTTGCCGCGTTCTCGATTTTGCCCGTTTGCAAATACTCGTCGAGTGCGTGGCGATATGCGTTGGCAACTGTCGCGACGTAGAACTCGCTTTTCATTCTTCCTTCCACTTTCAGCGACACGATTCCGCATTCGGCAAGAGAGGGGATGTGTTCGAGCAATCGCAAATCGCGGCTGTTCATAAAATACGTTCCTCTTTCGTCTTGCTCTATGTCGAGCGGTTTCGAGGCGTGGCGTTCGGTTTCGGTTATGCGATAGCCCCATCTGCACGGCTGAATACACGCACCTCTGTTTGCGCTACGTCCCGAAAAGTACGTCGACAGCAGACAGCGACCGCTGTAACTCATACACATTGCGCCGTGGACGAACGCTTCGAGTTCCATATCGGGCACTGCCTCGTGAATTTGTTTTATCTCTTCGAGACCGAGTTCGCGCGCAAGCACCACGCGTTTTACGCCCATACTTTTCCAAAATCTGACGGCAAGCAGGTTGGTGGTGTTTGCCTGTGTGGACAAATGAATCGTCAGCGACGGCGCGACCTCTTTGCACAGTGTGACAAGACCCACGTCGCTTATAAGCACCGCGTCGACGTTTGCGGATTGCAAAAAAACGAAGTATTCTTTGAGAGATTCGAGGTCGGCGTTTCTTGCAAATATGTTTGCCGTGACGTACACTTTTTTGTTAAGAGAGTGTGCGAAATTCACGCCTTCGACGATTTCCTCGTTTGAAAAATTGTCCGCAAAAGCGCGCAACGAAAACGCTTTTCCGCCTATATATACGGCGTCCGCGCCGAAGTGGAAAGCGGTTTTAAGTTTTTTGAGATTGCCCGCCGGCATAAGAAGTTCAAGCATAACGTTTCCTTTTCTATATCGCTGAAAGAGCTGATACGTTTATGTGCGCTGTTTTGCGAAAATATACAAATAAAAGCCTTTATCAACACAAATCGGCATTATAAAATGCCGATTCGGTGAATTTCGTATTGATTTCGATTAGTCCGTGATGATGGGGATTTTTGCAAGATACACGATATCGTCGCGCTCTGCCGCGTCGCCCTCTGCAAGCACGAACGCTTTTTTGTAGATGATTCCGCCTGCGAGATTGACGATTTGTTCGAGTCCTTTAAGGCTGCCGCCGGTGGATACTACGTCGTCGACGATTGCGACCTTTTTGCCTTTGATGAGGTCTGCGTCGTGTTTTGACAAGTAGAGCGTTTGCTCGTTGCCCGTCGTTATGGACTTCACGCTCGTTTGTATGCCGTCTTGCATATAGAGTTTTTTGGATTTTCTGCACACGGCGTAATATCTTTGTCCGAGTTCGCGCGCGATGACGTGGCTGAGTTGCAAGCCTTTGGATTCCGCCGTAATGACGACGTCGCAACCCGTGAGAAGTTTTGCAAGTTCCTTTCCGCAATGCTCGGTCAACGTCGAGTCGCCGTGAAGATTGAAAAAGCAAATGCTGATTCCGTTGGGAAGCGGAAGCACGGGAAGGTCGGCTTTGAAGCCCTTGATGTCAACTGTATAGATTCTGTCCATTGTATCCCCCTGAGAGGCAAATTGTATTTGTTGTTCGCAACCCGTATATTATATGATATGCGCGCGCGATTTTCAAGGCAAAAAGCGATTTTCTTTCAGTCCTTTTTTTCTTGTTCGTCGGCGTTTGCGCTGTTGTAGGCGGTGAGTTTCACCTTGTTTTCGTCCTTGTCGAGCACATATGTGTTGTCGAGTTGCGCGCGAAGATTACCAACCACGCTTTGGACGTATTCTTTGCGAAGTTTCGCTTGTTCCTCTTTTTCCTCGTCAGTGAGTCCGACGGTTTTTGACTTCTTTGCAAGTTCGTTTATTCTTTGAATATCGATCATATTTACACCTCTTGGTCCGTATGCCAGTCTATCGGCGTTTCGCCGTGTTTTTTGAGAAAGTCGTTGCATTTCGAGAAGTGTCTGCACCCGAAAAAGCCTGCGTACGCCGACAGCGGCGAGGGGTGCGGACATTCGAGAATCAGATGTTGCGGATTGGTTATCAACGCCTTTTTCGAGCGCGCGTTTCCGCCCCAAAGCATAAACACGATAGGCTCTTTTCTCGCGTTGAGTTTCTTTATTATGCTGTCCGTCAGCACTTCCCAGCCTTGCCCTCTGTGCGAGTTGGGTTGCCCCTCGCGCACCGTAAGCACGGTGTTGAGCAAAAGCACGCCTTGCTTTGCCCAGTTCACGAGATACGGCGACGTATTCTTTATGCCGACGTCCGTTTCGATTTCCTTGAATATATTGACAAGCGAGGGCGGTGCCGGCACGTTCGGCTTCACCGAGAAGCACATACCGTGCGCCTGTCCCGCGCCGTGATAGGGGTCTTGTCCCAAAATCACGACCTTGACCTTTTCGTACGGCGTATATTTTAGCGCGTTGAAAATGTCGTGCATATCCGGATATATCACGCGCGTGCGATATTCCGTCGCAAGAAATTTGCGCAAATTCTGATAATTTTCGCTTTCAAAATCTTCTTTGAGAACGTCGTCCCAACTGTTTCCTATGTGTACCATATCCATATTATACCACAATTTTTTGCGCTTGCAAGGTATACAAGTCAATGAATTTTGCCATACTACCATTAGTCCGCAAGGATAAACAAAAATCAAGGCTCAAAGCCTAAAAAGGAGAAATTTTATGGCAAAATCCGAAACCAAACAAACAAAACGCAGCGGCGCGTGCCATTGCGACGAACCCAAAACCAGCAAAACAACGAAATCTCGTGCAAAGAGCGGAAAAGAGATGGTCGATTGCAAGAACTGCAAGTAAAAAACCGCGCTAAATAGCGCCTAACTTTGTCAGCACCCCTTGCCTGTCAACTCATTTACAC
>URTQ01000146.1 GCA_900550855.1 uncultured Eubacteriales bacterium | reverse complement strand
TCGTTGCAAAAAGCAACGACGCTCTTGCCTGTATGCCCAACATTCCCGATCCCGATCTTCTTCCCGGCGAAAAGGAAAACAACAAGGTCATCAAAATCGTCGGCGAACAACCCAAATTCGATTTTTCGCTCAAAAATCACGTCGACATCTGCACGGATCTCGGTATGATCGACTACGAAAGAGGCGTAAAACTTTCGGGCAACGGCTTCTGGATTTACAGAGGCGTGGGCGCAAGACTGGAATGGGCGTTGCTCAACTACTTTGTTGACGAACACCTCAAAGACGGTTACGAGTTTATTCTTCCGCCTTATCAACTCGGCTACAACTGCGGCTTCGGCGCAGGTCAATTCCCCAAATTCAGCGACGAGGTGTACTGGCTCGACTGCGACGAGGACAGAAAGCGCAATCGCTTTATGCTTCCCACAGCGGAAACCGCGCTCGTAAATATGTACGCGGGCGAAATTATCGACGAAAGCAAGTTGCCTATGAAGTTCTTTGCATACTCGCCTTGTTTTAGAAAAGAGGCGGGCAGCGCGAGAGCGGAAGAAAGAGGTATGATAAGAGGTCACCAATTCAACAAAATCGAAATGGTGCAATACGCTCACCCCGATCACAGCAAAGAGGCTTTCGAAGAACTCGTCGAAAAGGCTTCGAGACTCGTCGAGCAACTCGGCTTGCATTTCAGAGTCAGCAAACTCGCGGCAGGGGATTGCTCTGCTTCTATGGCGAGAACTTACGACGTCGAACTTTGGATTCCGTCTATGGGCATTTACAAGGAATGTTCTTCCGTTTCCAACGCAAACGACTATCAGGCGCGCCGCAACAACACTCGTTTCCGCGATTCCGAAACGGGCAAACCGCGCTTCGTGCACACTCTTAACGGCAGTGGTCTTGCAACGTCAAGACTTATCCCCGCAATCGTCGAGCAATTCCAAAACGCAGACGGCAGCGTAACCATTCCCGAAGTGCTTCGCAAGTATATGGGCGGTATGGAAAAAATCACCAAATAATCACGGTTTTTTAGGCAAAGCGCAACTGCACTTTGCCTTTTAATCAATAAAAAGTAACAAAAAAAGGAAAAGGAAATTATGAGAGACGAACTCAAAAAGTACGGCGACGAAGCCTATGAAATGGTTGAATACGCCGCAAACAAGATAGGCCCGCGCCTTCCCGGCTCGAACAACGAGAAGAAGTATCACGAGTATATGTCGGACAAACTCAAAGAAATCGGACTCAACCCCGTCACCGAGAGTTTCGTTTTTGCGCCCCACGCGTCCATAGGCGGTTTGCCTTACGCGGGTTGGGCAGGTATAATCGGTTGCGTACTCACTCTTATTGCGACTATGCTTGCGCATATCTCGACGTATGCGGGACTTGCAACCCACTTCGTATGCACGGTGTATATGGCGTTCGTTTGGATTTGGCTTATCGTCAGCGTGTTCAAGTACTATACTTGCTTCGACTGGTGCTTTAAGCACAAAGTGTCGCACAATACATATGCGGAACTACTTCCCGAAGACGGCAAATACGACTATACGATCTTCCTTTCGGGTCACACCGATACAAGTTGGACGCTCAAACTCAGCGCGTCGCAAAACAAACTCGGTTTCGTCGGCGTGGTGCTTCGCTTGGGTATCGGCGCGATTGCGGTCGGCGTCGTTACGATATTGAGCGTCGTCGCTCTCATTCTCATAATGATATTGCAATACGGCTCGGTGGATTCTATGGGCGTTGAAGCGTTTATGAACACCGTCAAAGCGTACGATATTCTTTCGCAAATCATTTTGTACTCGTCGCCAGTAATTATCGTTTGCGCGTTCTTGCTCACGATGTACAACGAAAAGACGGAAGCAATCGCGTCCCCCGGCGCAATGGACAACGCAACGGGCGTTTCCATCGCATATCAAGTCGTGAAATATTACAAGGAAAATCCCGATAAAATGCCCAAAAACTGCCGTATCGTCGATTGCAACATCGGCGCGGAAGAATCCGGACTTCGCGGCTCGATTGCATTCACTCGCAAGCATAAAGACGACGGTATGCTCGACAACGCCTACCACATCAACATCGACTCTGTCGCAGACCACGAGCATTTCGAGGTCATTCACGGCGACAGTTGGCTTTGCCCCCACTTCGACAAGGATTTGGAACGTATGTTCAAAGAGTCTATGAGGGAAGCGGGTATCGAAAAACCCGGTGACATCGCAAACCCCGTCGGCGGTTGCGATTCCACGCCTTTCCAAAAGGCAGGCGTAAAATCCATCACTTTCGCCGCACAAAATCCCGTTATGAGCGATTATTATCACACCTATCGCGACGTACCCGAACGTTTCTCGCCCGAAACGGTGGGATTGGGGTTGGACGTGGTGTTGCGCGTCATTTCCAAAATCGACCAAGAGCGCACTAAATAAACAAATAACTGCGGCAACGCCCATCGTCTGTCAACTCATTTACTATCAGTAAATTAGGGTTGCCATTCGATGGGCGTTTTCTTGTTCTTTATTCATTTATTGCGCTCTTGACAAGAGTTATAAGCGAATAACTTTGTCAGAGCCACGAGTTGACAACTCACGCACGCTTTGCGTGCATATCGTGTATATAACCGCTTGCGCACAAAGTGCGCGCCCACCAAGCAAGCACTCGCGCGGAATTGCGGTTTGAGTTCTTGCCCGTCTTATTTTGAGAGCAGAGAGGGCTTGCGCGGTTAGCAGAGCAATAAATCGAGCGAGGCTCTCGGCAATACGCAAAATTGCGTGTTGCCGTTGCCTCGGCGACGATTTTTGCTCATAAATCGTCTACGTCTTGCACGGGTTTTTCGCCGTCGGGAACGTCGGGATAACCGTGCTTTTCGGGTACGCCCGTGTAACTTCCGTTAGGGTCGAAGTGCGAACGCATATTCTCGTGCGTCGTTAGATTGCTGTGAGATAAGGGTACGTTGTGCTTTCTTGCTCGTCTTATTTTCATCTTTCCTTCCTTCGGGCAATTTTGCCCTCTATTTTGTTGATTTATATTTATAGAATGAGCAAACCTTAATAATTTATTAATTTCATTAATATTTTATAAATCGATGGAAAACCGCACAAATATATGATATGATACATTTTGCAATATAAAAACAGCATTAGGACAAGGAAAAATGAAAAACGGCGGGATTGACAAAAAAGACATCAAAAAAATCACTGCGCTTTGCGATGAGGGTGAAGAATTGTTAAGGAATCACGAAGATCATACGCAAAAGGATATCGAATTCCATCCAGCTATCGCTTTAAGCAGCAAAAATGTTGTAGTTCCAAGACTGGTTCCTGTGATCAACAGCTCGATTCCTCTGTTTGTAGAGACCACCAGAGGTACACTGCTGGAAGAAACCATCGAAACCCACCGTGAGATTGCGGA
>URTQ01000145.1 GCA_900550855.1 uncultured Eubacteriales bacterium | reverse complement strand
TACTTGAAATATTCGTGCGCGTGTGATAATATCTATAAAAAGGTATATATATGGCAAACAAAAAACGTTATTATAAAAACCGCGCCCCCAAGAGAAATCAAGAGGGCGCAAACGAGCAAATAGCAAAGTATTCCGAAGCGCAACTCACGCTTTCTCTCGAAGATTTGGGCATAGGCGAATCCACTCGCGAACTTCTTTCGAAAAACCGTATTTTGACGGCGGCAGACCTTGTGAAACGCACCGAAAAGGATATGTACAAGGTGCAAGGACTCAACAAAAAGATATTGTTCGAAGTTAAGGACGCTTTGAGAGCGAAGAATATGGAATTGCGCCCCGAACCGCAAAAGCAAACCGCAAACGCAGAGCAAAAGCAAAATGCGGCGGACTTAGGCAAGCAAAACGAATCGAACGGCGAGCAAAAGGGTAAATTCGACAAGAAAAAGCCTCAAAACGACGTGCAAAAACGCGGCGAAAACGACAAAGAAGCAAACGATAAATCCGCAAAATCCGAAAGAGCGGACAAGGGCGAAAAAACTCGCGCTTCCAAATTCGGTCTTTCCGACCGCGCGAGCGCAAAGCCACAACAAAACAAAAATCAGCAGTCGCAAAAGCAAACCGACAAAAAACAGCAAAAACCAGTCGAAAAACTCACCGAGCCTTTGAAGCCGGGGCAATGGCGCAAAGTGCTTAAAGGCGGCAAATGGGGATATTCCAACGGTTTCAAAATCGTGATTCCCACGATGTACGACGAGATTTTTGCGTTCAAAGAAGGGCTTGCTTCCGTCGAAATCGACGAGAAATGCGGCTATATCGACGAGGAAAACAACGTCGTCATTCCTCTCGACTACGACACCGCTATGAGTTTTTCCGAAGGTCTTGCAATGGTTTGCAGAGGGGAAAAATGCGGCTACATCAACAAGAACAACGAAGTTGTTATTCCGTTTGAATACGACGCAGGCACACCGTTCGAAAACGGCGAAGCCAAAATCAAAAAGGACGGCAAGTGGGGAACTATAACGACAGAGGGTAAGATAACCTGGATTTAAGTTTTCCTTTGCTCGTGCGCAGGAAAATGAAAAACACCGCCAAAAACACAAACTTTTCAAGGATTTCCGCATTGCGTGTTATCGTGATAGCGGTTATCCTTGTTTTGTTTTTTAGCGTGATTTTCGCGCCGTCCGTCGCGGACGCGGTATGCCCCGACGGCTATATCGAAAACGTAAAGGACAAAAACCTCGACTGGCAAAACGGCGAGGACGAACTCGACCTCGAATACGTCAAAACTCGTGTGAAAAGTTGGCTTTCCGATCCGCAATACGATTTTTCCGCACTCGAAAACGATCCTATCGTGGTTGCCGTCGTTGATACGGGCATAAACTTCAATCACGAGATTTTCACGGGCAAATACGACGAAAACGGCGTTGCGACCGACGATAAAATCGGCAGATACGACGTGCTTTTACGGGACGAAAACGGCAATATCATAACCGCTAACACCGCAAACGGAATTAATGCGAACGACGACGCTTCGAACAGACACGGCACGCACGTCGCAGGCATAATCGCAACTCTCATTCACGAACTCGACCTTGAAAAATATATCAAAATTTTGCCTATAAAAGCCTCGAAAGGTACGAGTTTTTCAACGGCGGGCGTTAAAAAAGGGATAGCGTTCGCAATCGAAAACGGCGCGGACGTCGTAAATCTTTCGCTTTGCGAAGATAAGGCAAGCAACGATTCTTCCGAGTTTAACAAAATGATAACCGACGAATACGCTCAAAAAGCGGTTTTCGTTGCGGCGGCAGGCAACAACGGTAAGCCGTCGTACGAAAAGAATATTTTGGGTGAGTTTTACAATCGCTATTACCCTGCGGCAAGCAAAAACGTCATCGGCGTTATGAATTACACGACGGAAAACGGCAAAAAGAAGATTGCTTCGACGTCGAATTACGGCTCGGCATACGATATTTGCGCGCCCGGTGAATATATTTACAGTGCGGACGGCAAAACCGCCGATTCTTATAAATCTTTGGACGGCACGAGTATGGCAACGCCGTTTATATCCTTTGCGAGCGCGCTTGCGATGCTCAAAGACAGAGCGTATTGCGCCGCTACGGGCGAAAAAGAGTGCGGTGCGGTCGAAATTGCCCAAAACGTCAGACAATCGTACACTCAAACCATAAAAGCGGGCAACTTTACTCTCGGCGTGTTCGATTTTGCGCAGTTGATTTCCGACGATACGAGAATCGGAATAACCGCAAACGGCGACACAGTGCAGTACGTCAACGCAACGAATCCCGTTAAATTCAGACTTAACGTTTTTCCGTCCGAGTTTGCAAATTTAGGCACGGTAGTGTGGAAAGTGGACGGAAAAGAGGTGGAAAACGATTCCGAAAATCAATTCGAGTTCACGTTCGTGCCCGAAAACAAAGTCGGCGTTTCAACTATTACAGCCGAATGGACTTGCGCGGCAGTGAACGCCGAAAATAAAACCGTCAAGTGTATCGTCGAGGTTAAGTACGTCGAATACGACAAGACCGAAACGGGAAAAATCGAAGTATCGATAAAAAACGGCGGAAAAGACGTGGAAACGACGGATAAAACTACAACCGTCGATTGCGAGAAAAAGATTGAGTTTTCAATCGATGAAAGCATACTTCAAAGCGTGAATCCCAAAACGCCGATATTGTGGTTTGTGGACGGCGTATACGTTGCGGCAGGCAACACGTTTGCGTATGAGTTTGAAAGAACGGGCGTGCATTACGTCAAGGCGAAAATCGGCAACTATTTCACGAGCGAAACGAGCGTATACGTCTACGAGGGCGAAGAAGAAGTCACGCCTTACGACATAACGGCGGTCGCTGTCGTATGCGTGCTGGTGGTGTGTCTTGCTGTCGTCGTCATAGGCGTGGCGGTGAAGAAGAAAGTGTAATAAACGGAATTTCGCTTTATTTTGCAATAAAAAATACGCGTTTTTGCGCAACGAAAAAAAGACTGTTTTCAAACAGTCTTTTGATTTTTGCGATTGTTAACGTTGCTTACTTGTTTGCTTTGAGTGCGTCCAAAGCGCGGCAGAGAGTGGATTTCTTTCTTGCAACCGTATTCTTTTTGTAGATACCGTCTTTGAAAGCGCAGTCAATGACGGACACGGTTTCGGGAAGGAGTTGTTCTGCAAGAGCGACGTCGCCTGCTTCGATTGCTGCGTTGTATTTCTTGATAGCGGTTTTAACGCGCGCTTTCTTTGCGGTGTTGATTTCGTTTCTCTTATCGGAAGTGATAACTCTCTTTTTTGCTGACTTAATATTTGCCATTTTATATTTCCTTTCACTTATAACAGAAATTAAGGTTAATGACTCCTTAATAACTGTCTGTCACTAGAGGATAGTGAGTATAATTATTCTACTAATAACAAAAA
>URTQ01000144.1 GCA_900550855.1 uncultured Eubacteriales bacterium | reverse complement strand
CCGAAATCGATAGAGCCGTGACCTTTCGCTTTCCAACATCGGATTTTCTTGCCGTCCACCACTTTCGACCCCGCGCAATAGAATCTGTCGCTCGTGCGCACTTTGCCAGAATCGAGCGCGGCGGCAGACGTCAGAATTTTGAACGTAGACCCCGGTTCGTATACCGTTGAAATAATGCGGCTTTTCGAACTTTCGAACAGCAACGTCAAATCGTCGCGCGGCACGTTATTCAAGTCGAAAGACGGATATTCGCAAAGCGCGGCAATTCCGCCGTTGGAATAGTCCATAACTATGCAGGCAACCCCTTTGGGATTGAATTTCGCAACCGCGTTGCGCACCGCGCCTTCGACTATGCTCTGTATGCCCGCGTCGAGCGTGGTTTTCACGTCGAGTCCTGCAACCGCAGGCAAATAATAACCCGATTCCTTGTCGAGCGACCGCCCAACGAGGTCGGTTTCCGTCAGAATCTTGCCGTTTACGCCCGTAAGGTATTTGTCGTAATAGGCTTCGAGTCCCGTCTGTCCGAATCCGTCGCTCGAACAGAATCCCAGCACTTGCGTCATAAAATCGCCGTAGGGGTAATAGCGGTAGTTGTCCTCTGAATAGTAGATTCCTTTGAGTCCCGACTCGTATATTCTGTTGAATTGCTCTTTTGTCACTTTCGTTGCGACGGTGACTTCGCTCGTACGCTTCGAAATCTTTTCGAGAGTGCTGTCGTACGGATAGCCGAACACGTCGTACAACAGTTTTGCAACCGCTTCTTTGTCGGGCGTGTTGCTCGGGCGAACGTACAAATTGTATCTCGTGGAAGTCGAGGCAAGCACCTTTCCGTTTTTGTCGAGGATCTGCCCTCTCGGCGCGTCTGTCGGCACGTCGCGAAGCCATTGATCCACCGCTTTCACCTGCAAGGATTCGCCCTCGACAACTATCACCGCAAACATTTTTGCGAATATTCCCGAAAACAAAAAGACCATCAGCAATAGAATTGCCGACAGCCTTTTTGTTGGATTATAAAGAAGATTGGGTTTTGTATGCTTTTTTGATTTAGACGCGAACTTCATATTGAGAATCTATTGCAAAAGATTCCGTATTATTCGCTTCTTGGCTCGCTTTTATTTGCGAAGTGGGCGTAACCGCCTTGCCTTGATTGATTTTGGTTGCGTTCACGATGATGAGCGACGCAACGAGCGCGATTACGGCAAGATATACGCCGAGTATGATTTTGCCTTTCGTGTTGAGGCGAGCGCGTTGTTTTTGTTCGCTGACGTTTTGAGTTTTTTGAGCCTTGCGAGCAAAAAGTCCCGTGCGTCCTACCGCTTGTTGCGCGCTATCCTCGAATACGGGCGTGTTGCTCATCTCGGTGTGCGCAAGTCTTGCGTAAAGTTCTTGATCGCTCGCTCTTTCGTTGTCCTGCGCCGTGAACTCGTAGAAACCTTGATGTGCGGGCGCGGATTGACGAACTTGCGGCTGTGCGTATTGCACTTGGTCGTAAGTCTGAACGGGTGCTTGCTCTTGATATTGAACGGGCGCGTATTGCGCTCTTTGTTGCAATGAATCGTAGAAGGGATATTCTCTTTGTTGGTATTCTACGGCTTGCGGCGCGACGTAAGGACGCGACGCCTCGTAATTTCTCACACTCTCGGTCGAACGGACTTCCCTTGCAGGTGCCATATCGAAATTGTAACGCGAGTTTTGAACGGGTTGTGCTTGCGTATATTGATTTGCGCGCGAAGTCTTGAAGTCTTCGTAAGAGGGAAAACTCTCAACGCTGCCGCTTGCGACTTCTCTTGTGTTTCTGCCCAACAATTCGTCTAATGTGATTGCCATATCTACCCCTTTTTAGATTATCGATTTTCTTTTTTTAACCCTGATAGAATATCGATTTCCCTTCTCTATAATTTTCTTGTTTTTTATCTTTGTTTTGTTTGTTTTTCTTCTTTGCTTTTTGCCGTTTTATCGTTTTACACTCGCTCGACGATTCTCAATTTCGCGCTTTGCGAGCGCGAGTTGTTTTTGAGTTCTTCCTCGCTTGCGACTATCGGCTTTTTGTTTACGAGTTCGACTTCCTTCACCTTTCCGCATACGCAAACGGGAAAGTCTGGCGGACAAGTGCAAGAGAGATTGAGTTCTCTAAACGCCGATTTGACGATTCTGTCTTCGAGCGAATGAAAGGTGATAACCGCCATTCTACCGCCCTTTTTCAGACGTCGCGCCATTTGAGTTATCGCTTCGTCCAAAGCGTTGAGTTCGCCGTTCACCGCAATGCGTATCGCTTGAAAGGTGCGCTTTGCAGGATGTCCGAACTTCCATCTTGTCTTTGCGGGATAACTGTCTTCAACTATCTTTGCAAGTTCGAGCGTCGTTTCAATCGGCTTTTCTTTTCTCTTTGCGACGATGTTTTTTGCAATCGCTCTTGCAAGTTTTTCTTCGCCGTAATCGAAAAGGATGTTTGCGATTTCTCTTTCGTCGTATCCGTTCACGATGTCGTAGGCGGTGAGCGGTTGCTCTCTGTCCATACGCATATCGAGCGGTGCGTCTTTCATATAACTGAATCCTCTTTCGGCATTGTCCAGTTGATAACTGCTTACGCCGAGGTCGAGCAGGATTCCGTCAACCTCGCCGATCCCGAGCGAATCGAGTTCGGATATGAGGTTCTTGTAGTCGTCGTGCACGAAAATGACTTTGTCTTTGTACGGTGCGAGTCTTTCGGAAGCGGCTTTCAGTGCGTCGCTGTCGCGGTCAACCGCTATGAGTCTTCCGCCCTCGCCGAGCCTCTTGACGATTTCAATCGAGTGTCCAGCGCCGCCGACCGTGCCGTCGACGTAGATTCCGTCGCACTTGATTTTCAAGCCGTCAAGACATTCGTTCAACATCACGGGTATGTGTGCAAATTCCATTTGTTACACCCCGTACTTTTTGAGGTCTTGAATCATCTTGTCTATCTTGCTCGGATCGAGTACGCCGTATCTTGCGTCCCAAGCCTCTGCCGGCCAAACTTCGAGGTAAGTCGCCTTGCCGACAAAAACCATTTCTTTGTCGATGCCGAATTTCTCTTTGATGTTCTTGTCAAGAGAAACTCTGCCCTGCGCGTCTTCTTCGAGAGGTCCGCTGAACGAGAACACCGTCGAAGTAAATTCGTCCGTGTCCGACGTGTACGGATTCTGGTTGATGAAAGGTGCGAACATTTCCTCGAATCTTTCTTCGGGGACGATGTACAAGCAACCGTTCTTGCCCGGAAGGTAATACGGGTTCGAGCCAAGCCCTTCGCGGAACTTGACGGGAATCCTGAACCTATTTCTCTCGTCGAGTTGATGACGAGCGTTTCCAAGCATAAACTTCGGCATTTGCTTTTCCTTTTGAGGGGCACTTCACCCTTCACGCTTGTTATTGTATAACAATATAAACGACTTGTCAACGAAAATTTTCCAATTTTGACCCAAAATTTTTTCGAGTATTTAGTAGGGCTTTTGAAT
>URTQ01000143.1 GCA_900550855.1 uncultured Eubacteriales bacterium | reverse complement strand
TTTACAAAAAAAGTTGAATAATTTTAAAATGCGCTTATAATAAAAACCGATAAAAAACCGTAAAAACGCAACAAAATTAGCGGCAAAAGAAACCGCGAACAAATGCGGTGAAAACGCAAAGAAAAATTTGCAGAAAACGACGCGGACAATCCGCAAAAAATCAATTCGATTCAAACATAAAACAAGGAGGTCGTATGGACGTTCAAACTTCAATTCAAAAACGTGTGGAATGGATAAGAAAAATCCTTTCCGAATCGGGCGCAAAAGGCATCATTTACGGCAACAGCGGCGGCAAAGACTGCACCCTCGTCGGCGCGCTTTGCAAACTCGCAACCGACAACGTACTCGGCGTTATTATGCCTTGTCAATCTTCGCAAAACTACGGCAGTGACCGCGACGACGCTTTGAGAGCGGGCAAGCATTTCGGCATAGAGCAAATCGAAATCGACCTCACAAAGACCAAAGAAGCACTCGTTGCGGCTTTGGGCGACGAACTCACGCGCGACAACGCGGGCGAAGCGAACTTGAAAATGGCAAATGTCAACATCAATCCTCGTCTTCGTATGACCACGCTTTACGCTTTGGGACAAGCGCGCGGCTATCTCGTTGCAGGCACGGGCAATCTCGACGAAGCCACTCTCGGTTATTTCACCAAGTGGGGCGACGGCGCGCACGACTTCAATCCCATCGCGGACTTGACCGTCGGCGAGATATACGAACATCTCAGAGCCTTGAACGCACCCTCGACCATCATCGAAAAAGCGCCGTCCGCCGGACTCTATCAAGGTCAGACCGACGAATCCGAACTCGGCATCAAGTACGCCGACGTCGACAAATATCTTCGTGGCGAGCAGATTCCCGAAGACGTGAAAGCCAAGATTGAAAGGGCGCGTGCTCGGTCTTTGCACAAGACCCGTATGCCTCGCAAATACCCTGAATAAGCCGCCAAATCGCGTCTAACTTTGGCAGAGACACCCGCCCGACAACTCATTTACGATTAGTAAATTAGGGTTGCCGGTTCGGGTGTCTCTTTCTCGTTATACATCGATTTGGCGACTTATCAGGGCATTTGCGATTACGACAAACTTATTCGCCGCATTTGAATTTACAAAACACTTATAAAACCAAAAATAACTTATAAATTCAAAAGCCTTATCTAAAAACCCGCAAAATTTTTTTACTTTATCCTTAATTCAAAGAAAAAAACACAATTTTCTTCATATTCTTGACAAATAATTTTTTGCGTGGCAATATAAACTAACGAACATTAGTTAGTGAGGCGTTATGAAACAAGAAGATACGAAAAACGTTATATTGCAAAAGGCTCTCGATTTGTTCTCGGAAAGGGGATACGACGCGGTTAGCGTGGGCGAAATCGCAAAGGCGGTGGGAATCAAAGCACCCTCGCTTTACAACCACTATCCGAGCAAACAAGCCATATTCGACGCAATCGTTGCCGACACGGCAAGGCACTATGCAGACGACACCGACAAAAAGGACATTCACGTCGAAAACGGCGCGGACGACGCACCGACGTTCGAGGGGATTACGGCAGACTTTTTGAAAGAGAAAGTGAGGTTCATTTTCACCTATTCGTTGCACGACGAAAAGGTGTCCAAATTCAGAAAGATGCTCAAAATCGAGCAGTTTAGAACGCCTGAATTTGCCAAATTGTACTCTCAACGCTACGTCGACCGAATCGTCGAATATCACGCCGAAATATTCAAAAAACTGATTGCGAGCGGCGAGATTATGCCCGTCGACCCCGTGACGTTGGCAACCCTTTACGCAACGCCCATAATCACGCTTATAGACGTGTGCGACCGTCAGCCCGAAAGAGAGCGAGAGTGTGCAAAGAGAATAGACGAACACGTCGATTTGTTCTTTGAAACTTTCAACGTTTCAAGAGGCGAAAAAAATGAAAAAAACAACTGAAAAATCAACGAAATCGCTCGTGCAAATTCTCGGATTGTGCGGCGTTGCGAGTTTCTTGTCTTATGCGACGGCAGTGATATTTGCGCCGCTTGCATATCCGGGGTATAACTCGCTTGCGCAAGCCGTCAGCGATTTGAGTGCGGCAAACGCACCGTCTTTGGGACTTTGGAACAGCCTTACCGCCGTGTACAACGTGTTCGAAGTGCTTTGCGCAACCGTCGTTTGCATAGGGATTCAGAGCAAGAAAAACAAACTTCTTCGCATAGGCGTGTATCTCTTTGCGGCGATGGAATGGATTTCGGCAATAGGATATCGCGCGTTTCCGCTAACCGACAGCGGATATGCGGGCGAGGCACAAGACGTTATGCATATGGTCGTGACGGTTGCGGTGGTTCTGCTGTCGATAGTATCGCTCGTGCTGATAATCATAGCAGGCGCAAAGGACAAAAGTTGTCTGTCGTACTGTATATGCGCAAGCGTTGCCCTTGCAATGATGCTTGTCGGCGCGTTGGGAATGAAACTCGTTCCGTCCGCCTATTTCGGTGTCGTCGAACGTTTCAGCGTCTTTGCCGCAACAGGCTTTAACTGTGCTTTGGGCATACATTTATTCTTAAACAAAACTTACAGAGGTAATATGAACAATACAAATTTAACTATTCGCAAAGAAACAAACGGCGATTTCAGAGCGGTCGAAAATCTCGTCAGAGAGTCGTTCTGGAACGTATATAGACCGGGGTGCGCCGAGCATTACGTTTTGCATTGCCTTAGGGAAGATTCGGATTTCGTACCCGAACTCGATTTCGTTATGGAACTCGACGGACAACTTATAGGACAGGTGGTCTACGTCAAGTCGAAAATCGTATGCGACGACGGACGGGAAGTGCCGATTATGACGTTCGGTCCGATTTGTATCGCGCCCGATTTCAAGCGTAAAGGGTACGGAAAAATCCTTTTGAATTTCTCTATGCAAAAGGCGAAGGAACTTGGCGTAGGCGCGTTGGCAATCACGGGCAATATCGACTTTTACGGCAAGTCGGGATACGTTCCCGCAAAGACGAAAGGCGTGCGCTATGCCGACGATCCCGAAGCGGATTATTTCTTGATAAAGGAACTTAAAGAAGGATTTTTGGACGGAATAAGCGGAACGTACAAAGACCCCGACGGCTATTTCGTGTGCGAAAAGAATCCAGAAGCGTTCGAGGCGTTCGAAGCGACTTTTCCGCCGAAAGAAAAGTTGAGATTGCCGAGTCAGTTGTGCTAATTGAGCAGTATAGAATCACGAAATATTATAATCCAGCGAAAAGCGAAGGGAAAAATTTCCCTTCGCTTTTCGTTTTTAACCACCCAAATATTTTTTCGGACAATCGCTATAAATATCTAATATATTCAGTAAAAAGATATAAATATCAAAATATCTATTGCGCGAGGGGCGTTTTTATGTTAAACTTTGAAAGGTTATCATTATTCAACTACAAAGGAGGGCTTACAATGGCTCATTTAAGCGAAGCGGCGGGTGGGGTAAGATACCCCATTTTTTTACGGAATATTGGGGGG
>URTQ01000142.1 GCA_900550855.1 uncultured Eubacteriales bacterium | reverse complement strand
AGCGCGCGCAAAAGCAGGGTGCTGTCCTTGCCGCCCGACAGACCTACGAAAATCCTGTCGCCGTCCTCTATCATACGATAATCCTGAACGGCTTTTCTCATTGCACTCAATATTTTTTGCATAACTTTTAAGGATTGAAATATTATTCAATATATAAGCGTGGATTTGACAAAATTATATATAATGATATTAGATTTTGCAAGCGGAACGAGCCAAATCGCCTTGACAGAATCGGCGGGCGTAAATTATACTTTGATAGAGGACGAGAGGCTATGATTCAAGACTTGATAACCCAAATAAGCAACGCCATAGGCAATCCCTATCTCACGTTGTACGTCATTTCGATAATCCCCATAATCGAGTTGCGCGGGGCTATTTTGTTTATGCCTTATATGTTCGACACGATAGGCGAAATGATGCTGGGTATGCTGTGCTGCATAGCAGGCTCGACGACGGTTATCGTTCCGCTTATTCTGATAACTCGACCGCTCTTGAAAAAACTTCGTCGTTCCAAATGGTTCTCGAAAATCGGAAAGCGTATGGAAGCGAATCTCGCCGACAGGGCGGAAAGCGCGTACGACGAGGAAAAGATAGCGGAAAGGGAAGCAAAGCGCAAGCGCAAATCGCTGTCCAAAGACACGAAAAAGTTTTTGGGGTTGTTCGTGTTCGTTGCCGTGCCGTTGCCTATGACGGGGGCGTGGACCGGCTCTTGCATAGGAAGTTTTCTGGATTTTCCCGTCTGGAAAGCGTCGCTGGCGGTGTTTTTCGGCAATATCGTTGCAGGACTTATTCTCACGACGATAGCCTATTTTTTGCCGAGACAGTACGCCGACGTGTTCTTATACGGTTTCGTGGTGCTTGCAATCGCAATCGCCGTAACGCTGTACTTTTCGCGCTCGAAACGCAACGAGAGAAAACGCAATGCCGAACTCGAAAAATACTCTAACAAGAGCGAATACGAACTCGCAATCCTCAAAAAAGAAGCCGACAAAGACGGCAAAATCCTCATCAAAAAAGAGTATATCGACGAAAACGGCGACAAACATATCGTCATCGGCCACGACGAAAAACGAAACAAATCCGTCGTCGACAAGGACGATCTCATCTGACATTTGTCGAGTCAAACACAACCGAGATTTTGATATAAACGGTTGTGTTTTTTCTTGCGAGGTTGTATAATGTTGACGAAATAAATTTTGGAGGCAACACTATGCCATTAGTTACAACAACCGAAATGTTCAAAAAAGCATATGCAGGCGGTTACGCAATCGGCGCTTTCAACGTCAACAATATGGAAATTATCCAAGGTATCGTTGAAGCGGCAACCGAAGAACAAGCCCCGCTTATTCTTCAAGTTTCCTCCGGCGCAAGAAAATATGCAAACACGACCTACCTCACCAAAATGGTTGAAGCGGCAGTCGAAACAAGCGGACTTCCCATTTGCTTGCACCTCGATCACGGCGACAGTTTCGCACTCTGCAAAGACTGCGTAGACCACGGTTTCACTTCCGTTATGATCGACGCGAGCGCACATCCGTTTGCGGAAAATATTTCAATCACAAAGCAAGTCGTCGAATACGCTCACGATCACGGCGTAGTCGTCGAGGCTGAACTCGGCAAACTCGCAGGCATCGAAGACGCCGTCAACGTTTCCGCAAAAGACGCTCAATTCACCGATCCCGACCAAGTCGAAGAATTTGTCGGCAAGACCGGCGTCGATTCTTTGGCAATCGCAATCGGCACTTCTCACGGCGCATACAAGTTCAAAGGTCAACCGCAACTTCGTTTCGACATCCTCGAAGAAGTCAGCAAACGTTTGCCCGGATTCCCCATCGTTTTGCACGGCTCGTCTTCCGTGCCGCAAGACCTCGTTGCAAAGATCAATCAATACGGCGGAAGTATGCCCGGCGCACAAGGCGTTCCCGAAGATATGCTTCGCAAAGCCGCAACGATGGCAGTTTGCAAGATCAACATCGACTCCGACCTCAGACTTGCAGTCACCGCAGCAATCCGCGAGCACTTTGCTCTCAATCCTTCTCACTTCGATCCTCGTCAATATCTCGGACCGGCAAGAGAAGCGGTTAAACAAATCGTGAAGCATAAATTGGTGGACGTGCTCGGCTGCAACGGCAAAGCCTAAGGACACTATTTAGCGAATAGCATCGTCAAAGCCCCTCGTCCGTCAACTCGCGTACAATCGGTACGCTAGGGTTGTCGGACGGGGGCTTTTTCTTGCTCTTCATCTAAATATTGTCCTTAGGTTAACAAAATTCTAATCGGGTGTGGGGTGAAGCCCCGCCCGCAATTATTAATTATTAATTCAAAAAAGCGACGCAGGCGCGTCGCTTTTTGCTATTTCAAGTTTTCGGGATTCAAGCCGTAAAGTTCGGGAAGGACGAAACGTCCGTCTTTGCGTATCAATACGTCGTCGAACCAGATTTCACCGCCACCGAATTCGGGCGTTTGGCAAAGCACCAAATCCCAGTGTACCGCGCTCTTGTTGCCGTTGGGTGCGTCGTCGTAACTGCAACCCGGGGTGAAGTGGATCGAGCCGCTTATCTTCTCGTCAAAAAGTATATCGCCGATTGCTTTCGTGACGTAAGGATTGACGCCGATTGCAAATTCGCCGACGTATCTCGCGCCTTCGTCCGTGTCGAAAATGGCGTTTGCTTTCTCGCTGTTGTTGGCGGTTGCTTTTATAATCTTGCCGTCCTTAAATTCGAGGCGTACGTTCTCGAAACGGAATCCGTTTTCAATCGACGGGGTGTTGTAACTTATCACGCCGTTGACGCTGTTCTTGACGGGCGCGGTGTAAACTTCGCCGTCGGGAATGTTGCAAGCGCCGTCGCATTTGATTGCGGGTATGCCTTTTATTGAGAACGTCAAATCGGTGTCTTTTGCCACAATCCGCACTTTATCCGTACGATTCATCAAATCAACCAGCGGATTCATGGCATCGCTCATTTTTTGATAGTCAAGACAGCAGACGTCGAAGAAGTAGTCTTCGAACGCTTCCGTACTCATAGAAGCGAGTTGGCTCATACTCGGCGTGGGGTATCTCAAAATGACCCAACGCGTGTGCGCGACACGTCTGTCGCTATGCACGGGGATGCCGTATCTCTTGTCGTATTCCTGCATTATGTCTTCGGGTACGTCGGAAAGTTCGTAACTGTTGTCGCCGCCGCGTATGCCGATATAGCAGTCCATTTTGTCCATAAAATCGGCGTCGCGTTTTGCCCACATATCCAGCATTTGAGCAGTTGCGCCTTTGAGAATTTCCTTTTCGAGTCGCTTGTCGATTATGTTGAGGAAGGGGATTCCGCCGTTTTTGTACACTTCGCGAATGATACTCGCGGGCAGTTGCTCGCCGCAACCGATTGCGTCAATCCAAACCTTGTCGCCCTTGCCGACGTGTATGGAATAGTTGACGAGGTTGTGTGCCAAAACTTCTTGCCTTTTGTCGATAATCATAATTCACCTGCAAATATTTGATGGAATTATTATAGCACTATTAAATCTATTATTAAACTGTTTTTTATTCAAAACAGACCTATCAAAAAAGAAACTGCC
>URTQ01000141.1 GCA_900550855.1 uncultured Eubacteriales bacterium | reverse complement strand
AGGGGGGGAGGGGTGGGACGGCGGTAGGGGAAACACGTGAGGAAGGGGGAAATTTTATTTTTATTAAAATGTTTGCGCGAATAATAATTAATCTACTTCTCGCTTGTATTCGCTTTCGCACTCGTGTTCGAGTTCGTCAAAAACTTTCAGCGTGCCGATTGTGCCGTTGCCCAGCGGGGTTAATGAGAGTAGGGCGAGAAAGAGTAGCAAAGTGCCCGTTACGATATAATAAATTTTCAGCGGCGTTATGAACGATACCGCTATCAACACTGCTCCCGAAAAAAGATAGTTTTTCAAATTGCGACGAGAGAGTATCGCTTGTAAAAGTGAAGATACGGAAAACTTTTGTTTTTGCTTTTTCAGCACGGGCAGAGCGTTGCGCTTTGCAAGAAACTTGAACACTTGCTTCGTCTTTACGATTTCAATCTTTATATCTTGCAGATTTGCAATTTGCCACGCCTTTCTGTCAACGCCTTTCGTTATAAGATAAACGTGGTTTTTGTCGTGCTTTTTTGCAAGTTTGCACACGTTTGCGACGTCGCTTCCGCCAAGTGACGAAAACTTGAAATTTGCGATAATTATACTGTTTTCAAGCAAAATATAATTGACACCGTTCTCGATTTGCGGATTTTTTAGAGAACTTACAAGCAAATCTATGATATATTCGCCGCCTCTTATGCAAAACTCGGTTTCGAGCCTGTCGTATGTATACGGCTTTTGATTTTTCTTTGAAAAGTAGCGTATGCTGAAAACGACAGCAAGCGAAAACGCGACGGAAAATATCAGCGCGCCCACTGCGTTTTTGAAAAGCAAAGCCGCCCATACGAACGTCGTGAGGGTGACGATTATGCTTAAACTTATATAATCGAGTGCTTTTGACATGCCTTTATTTTTGCCCGAAATCTCTTTTCAAATACGCAAAAACCGTACGAAAAATCGCAAAATAACACAACGGAATTTTGACGGAAATCCGACGAAAACATTGCGATAACCAAAGGATAAATAAACAACAAACATACGAACGGTGGTCGAATGATAATCGTAGGTTAATCAAAAATATAACGGATATAGTGCGAGTTCTTGAATTATTTTGCTTGTCGATGTATAATCGAGATATGGAAAAGACTTTGGTTTTCGGCGGGGCGTTCGATCCCGTACACAAAGAGCACGTTGCAATGTGCAAAAGCGCAATGCTTAGGCTCGGAATATCCAAACTCGTGCTTGTGCCGACGGTTACGCCGCCTCACAAAAGCGCGGGATTTTTGAGTTTCGAGCAACGTTGCGATTTGTTAAAAATCGCATTCGACGGCGTGAATTTCGTCATCGACGACATCGAAAACGTGCGAAGAAAGGACAATTACAGCGCGCTCACGCTTCCTGTTTTGAAAGAAAAATACGGCGATATCGTTTATCTCGTCGGCGGCGACAGCCTCGAATATTTCGACACTTGGTATCATCCCGAAGCCATCGTCAAAGTGTGTCCGATTGCCGTTTGCCAAAGGGAAGGCTTCGACGATATCGCAATACGCGCCGAATATCTCAAACAAAAATTCGGCGGCGAATTTATTTTGCTCGATTACGTCGGAAAAGACGTTTCTTCGTCCGAAGTGCGTGCAAAACTTCTAATGGGTGACAACCCCGATGAAATCGACGAGAAAGTTCTGTGCGAGATTCGCAAGAAAGGAATGTTTTGCGAGTATAGAGAAATGGCAAAGCAACTGCATTCTTATCAACCCGACGAACTTTTTGCGCACAGCAAAGCCGTCGTTTTGACTGCGATGAGGCTCAATTCGCGCCACAATTTGAAGCAAGATTTCACAAAGGTTTTTCTTGCATGTTTCTTGCACGACAACGCAAAGAAACGTCCGTCTTTGGACGGCTTCGACGTGCCGCTCGACGCAGTCGGAACGCCCGTTTTGCACCAGTTTCTCGGTGCGGAAAAGGCAAGGCGCGATTTCGGCATAACCGACGAAAGCATACTCGACGCCATACGTTATCACACCACCGCAAAAGCGAATATGACTATGCTCGAAAAACTCGTGTACACCGCAGACAGCGTGTCTTTCGACAGAACGTACGAGCCGATTCCTCAAATTCGAGAGATTGCTATGCGCGATTTCGACGAGGGATTCAAAGCGGTTTTGAAGTACACCTACGACAAGGTGAGCGCAAGCGGAAAGCCTATGCACCCGCTCACTCTCGACGCGGTGAAGTGCTATCTCGGCGATTATTGCAAAATTGACCGTTGAAAACCGCGCGACTGTGTGCTAAAATCGTAATAGAAAAGACGCTAGGCAACCAAACTTGCAACCAAACACGTTTTTTGCACACGATAAATACAATACCAAAGAACCTCGCACGTTTTTGCGAGAGGAGGATTTTATGGAACCTATTGAAATGAAAGACATCATTTGCGCCGAACTCGACGAACATAAAGCCGTTGACATAACGATTTTGGACGTTGCGCACCTGACGGTTATGACGGACTATTTTGTCATTTGCACGGCAAAGAGCAACAAACAAGTCAAGGCACTTGCCGAGTTTGTCGAAGAAAAAATGAGCGAAAACGGCGTCGAACCCACGCATACGGACGGTATGGGCGAGGGCAAATGGGCGGTGCTCGACTACGGCGGCGTTATCGTGCATATCTTCAACGACGAAACGAGAATGTTCTATTGCCTCGAAAAACTTTGGGCAGACGGCAAAAACGTCACGAAGTACAACGCATAACGCACATTTTACACAAAAAATGTCAATACAAAATTCAATCAAAAAAAGCCTCGATTTTGAGGCTTTTTTTTGATGTTTTTCGTGCGTTTAATTCGGTTTTTTACATTTGATGTTTACAGTTTTTACGTTGTATGCTTACGACAAAATCAATATGCTCTCGAAAGGACTTTTTCAAACAAATCCGCTTTTTGCTCGTCGGTCATACCGTCTTTGATTTTACGATATACGTCGACGTCCAAAGTTACGAAAACGTCGGTTTTCGTTTGTTTTGACAAGTCGATTTTCGTAGATTGCAAAAATGCGTCGCGTTCGCTTTTGAGGTAGAACGGGGAAGAAATCAAGGCGACGACGTATGCGTTGTTGTACGCAAAACAGCGTGCGCCGACGACTTTCGGGTTCGAAAGGGCGAGGGCGGCTACGCTTTGCTCGGTCACTTCGCCCGTTTGCATATAATCTTGAACGTATGGCGTTTGATTTGTGTATTCCATACTTAAATTATGGCAGTATTGTGCGGTTTAATACGTCAATTTCATATTGTGCTTGACATACTGGCTTTAAGGGCATATTATAAAGTTGCTTCGGGGCGAGGTGAAAATCCTCACCGGCGGTATAGTCCGCGAACACGCACAGCGTGCCGACAAGGTGCAATTCCTTGACCGACGGTAAAGTCCGGACGGAAGAAGCGACGTAATTTTGCATTTCAATTTACGTTTGCGCCCTCGAAGGCGCATTTTTTTATGCTTTTGCAAATTCGCAAAAAGTGCGCCGAAGGAGAAAAATGGGCAAAAAAACAAAGGAAACGAACGGAACGAGTATTCTCGATTCCGCCGACAAGAAAAGCGTAAGCGCGAAAGTCACCAAAG
>URTQ01000140.1 GCA_900550855.1 uncultured Eubacteriales bacterium | reverse complement strand
GCTGGGTTCAGAACGTCGTGAGACAGTTCGGTCCCTATCCATCGTGGGCGTAGGATATTTGCGAGGCTCTGCTCCTAGTACGAGAGGACCGGAGTGGACGTACCTATGGTGCATCTGTTGTCACGCCAGTGGCATAGCAGGGTAGCGATGTACGGATTGGATAAACGCTGAAAGCATCTAAGCGTGAAACCAGCCTCAAGATAAGATATCCCTTTGTTTATCAAGTAAGACCCCTTGTAGACCACAAGGTTGATAGGTCGGGTGTGTAAGTGCAGTAATGCATTAAGCTGACCGATACTAATAGGTCGAGGGCTTCAATCAAAAAAATACAAGATTTGCCTAATCCTAATTTAATCAGCAAAAACTCTCAATGTTATGCAGTTGTGAATGTACGAAACGCGAAAGCGGAACGGCCTTCAAACCATTACCGGTGTCAATGACGCTGAGGTCCCACCTGTTCTCATACCGAACACAGAAGTTAAGCTCAGTTGTGCAGAAAGTACTTGGCTGGACACGGCCTGGGAGGATATGTAGATGCCGGTTTCCAAAACAAAGACATACACGTTTGTGTATGTTTTTTGTTTTATATAACGTTTTTTCAATTTCATCGCGAACACTTGTCCGTGTCCGGCCTATAACTTGCAAAATGACGTTAGCCGTTAAGCTCAACGAAAAATCATTTTTATATTACAGCCGATGTGCGCCTTAAATAGGAAAGAATATTTGATATAAAAAGACAAAAGACATTTTGCAAAGAGAAACGCTTCTTGAATGGCGAAATGCTGTTCCTATAACTAATCGTCTTTTATTAAAGAACCGTAATTTTTAGCAAATTTTGTGTTGCATATAAATTTATTTGGTGCTAAACTATGGAAACTAAACCATAAAGAATAAATTTTGATTTGATATACGGTGGATTATGATTATCAGAAAAGCAAATGCAAGCGATTATAAAGGCGTTGAAAGACTGCTCGTTGAAGTGAACAATCTGCACCAAAAGTTAAGACCGGACATATTTATCGAAAATGCAGTCAAATACGACGAGAAAAAGTTTGACGAGATAATCTCGAACGACTCTACGCCCGTATTCGTGGCGGTCGACGACGAGGGAAACGTTCTCGGTCACTTGTTTTGTCGTGTGAACGATTATGCGCAAGTGAAAGTTTACAAGGATTTCAAGTCGCTGTTTATCGACGATTTATGCATTGAAGAAAGTGCGCGCGGACAAGGCGTAGGCAAGGCTTTGTACGAATTTGCCGTCGGTTACGCTCGCGAAAACGGGTGCTATGACGTTACGCTCAACGTGTGGGAAGGCAATAATTCCGCACGCGCGTTCTATGAAAAGATGGGAATGTTCCCGAAAGAAACTCAAATGGAATATATCCTTTGAAAGTTGTATTCGAGAATTTAGAGGAATTTGTACAAAATCAAAGAATTTGAGGTGAGAAATGAATAAATCTTTGGTCGTTATCGACTTGCAAAACGATATAACGAAGAATTTTAGAGATATAATCGGCAACGTGAATAAGGCGATAGAAATCGCAAAAAACAGCGGTTTGATTGTCGTATACATCAAACAAAACAATATTAGCGAAGGAACGAGGACGTTTAAGGCGGGAACGAGAGGCGAAGCGTTCGTGCCAGAACTCGACGTCGTTTCGGACAACGTTTTCGTAAAAACGAAAGGAAACGCTTTGACAAGCGAGGGATTCGTTAAGTTTATAGAAGAAAACGGCATAAACGAGTTTTACGTCTGCGGCGCGGACGCGACGGCGTGCGTGAAATCGACGTGTTTCAATATGACGAAATGCGGATATAACGTTCACGTTTTGTCCGATTGCGTGACGAGTTACGACAAGTCGAAAATCGACGAGATGTTAAAGTATTACGAAAGCAAAGGCTGCGAATTGCTGTCGGTTGCGGATTTTGCAAAAAATCTATGACGGAAGTATGATATTAATACAAAATTCGTTTTGAATAGGCGCAACAACGCGCCTATTTATCGTTGTTTTGATTGCTTTTGCAAATGCGTTGGCGTATAATCCATATGCCGCTATAAAAACGGCAAATCGGATAGCAAATTATGTCGAAAAAAAGAGCAAAAATCGAAAACGAAGCGGAATTTTTCGGAACGGAAAGCGTTTGGAAAATTTTGCTTAAAATATCGCCGCCCGTGATGTTGTCGCAGTTGGTTTTGTCGCTGTACAACATCGTTGACAGTCTGTTTGTCGGGCAATATTCGGGGCACGGACTCACCGCGCTTTCGGTGATATACCCGCTTCAACTCGTTATAACCGCGCTTGCGGTCGGCACGGGCGTTGGCGTAAACACATATATGTCGAGGCTGTACGCGCGCGGCGAAGTCACAAAAGCGAAGGCGACGGCAGGCACGGGAATGGTGCTTGCGGTTTTGATGTGGGCGATTTTTGCAGGCGTGAGCGCGCTTATAATGAAACCGTACATACGCGCGATGGCGAACGCACCCGAAGCAATAGAATATGCCTATCAATACGGAATGGTGGTGTGCATCGGTTCGCTCGGCACGTTTTTGGAAGGCGTATGGTCGAAAGTGCATCAATCGCACGGCAATATGGTCGTTCCGATGATAGCGCAACTTGCAGGCGCGGGAACTAATATACTTCTCGATTGGCTGTTTATTTTCGGCGTGGGCGCGTTGAAGCCTATGGGCGTACTCGGCGCGGCGATAGCAACCATAACGGGTCAGTTTTTGTCCGCGATAATCGTATGCGTAAAGGGCATACACAAGCCGCCGAAATTCAGAAACGCCGTCGAACTTACCAAAAATATCTACAATCTCGCTCTGCCGTCCATCGTTATGCAAATGATGTACGTTGTGTACATCGTCGTGCTAAACGCGATTTTGACGAAATTCTGCGACGAGGCTGTTACGGTGCTTGGACTGTACTACAAATTGCAGACGTTCTTCTTCATTCCGATGTTCGGGCTTCAAACGTGTATGGTGCCTGTGATAAGTTACAACTACGCACAGCACAACTTCACGCGCGCGAAAAAGGTTTCAAACGACGCAATGATTATCACCGCAATCGGAATGATAGTGGGCATAATATGTTTCGAGGCGTTTCCGAAATTTTTTATCGGACTGTTTTCCAAGGACGAAAAGGTGCTCGAAATCGGGCAAACTGCGTTCAGAATCATCGGTTCGAGTTTTATACCCGTCGTGTTTTCGTTGATGATACCGATGTTTTTCCAAGCGATAGGCAAATCCGTGCCGAGCATTGCGCTTTCGATAATACGTCAGGTTTTGGGACTTATGCCGCTGTTTTACGCGTTTTCGTTTATCGGTTTGGACTACACTTGGATTGCTTTCCCCGTGTCCGAAACCATAACGACGATAATCGGACTTGCGCTGTATATAAAGCAACTCAAAGAATGGAAAGTCGAAGAACGGCTTGAAAAAGGCACGCCCGAATACGTTTTCGAAAAGCCGAATATCGACGGCGAATACGGCGAAAGCGACGATGTTGACAAAAGCCTCGAAGCGTGTAAAAACGAATAAATTGTACGATAAAAACGACAACTGTATTGTTATATAATTATCGTTTGACATTTTAATCTAATTTT
>URTQ01000139.1 GCA_900550855.1 uncultured Eubacteriales bacterium | reverse complement strand
AATAGTAAAAAAAAAAAAAAAAAAAAATTAAAAAAAAAAAAAAAAAACCCGCCTCAATCGAGGCGGTTTTTATTGTGCCTACGGCACAGCGATATGCTTGCAAGCGAGCGTAAAATTGTCCTCTCGGACAGCGAAATTTGCGCATAGCGCAAGTGAAATCGCACGCTTTGCGTGCGGTCGCGGAAGATAACGATACCTACCGCGCAATGCGTTACAAGTACGCGCGCAACGCCTTTATGTTTTTGTCGTAAACTTTCATAAGGTCTTTTGCAAGGTCGGGAACGTCAACGCCGTCGCGGTTGAGTTCGTTGATGCACTTCTGCACGCTTTCGATGCCCATATTGTAGCCGTCGATAAGCATACTTGCAAGGTGCGAACACGAACTGTTTATGCCCGCGTTCATCTTCACGCCCGCTTTGAGCATCATACGTTGCACGGGGTTGGTCTGCGCGTCTTCGAGTTCCTTTTCGCTCAATTCGGATTTTGCTTTTTGATAGAATTCTTCCATCGTTTCTTTTTGCGAAAGCACGAGGTTTTTCATTTTTTCGCAGTCGATATAGCCGATGATGTTGTCGACGGATTGCGCGCCCATAGCGGTGTTGCGCACTATTTCTCTGTAAATTTTCATAAGGTTCTCCTTCTATATTCGATGTTTTGCGGCTCTGATTATTTGTTTGAAAACAGTTTGTCGAGCCATTCTTTCACCCACGACTTGTACACGATTTTCTCGCCGTTTTCGCTTTCGGGAACGAAGCACAGGGGCGGAAAAGCCACGCACCACCAGTTGTCGCCTTCGCCTTCGCCGAGATAGATTATCAGCGCGTCGTAGTTGCCTTCGGGGAAGTCGTAGCCGTCGTATTGTCTGTCGGGAAAATATTCGTTTTTGAACGCAATCGAGGCTTTATATTCGAAATCGTTGTCGTAAAGCGTTTGATTTGCGATTTTGACGAGATTTGCCTTTTCTCTTTCAAGCGTATTGCGCGCCTCGTTTTTGCTCTTGCAACCGTCGAGTTTCCTCGTCAGATACTCGGTCACTTCGTCGCGTACTTTGAGTTTTACGGCTTGGTCGGTTTCGCTGTTCGAATTTGCTCTTATATGTATGCGGATGCATTGCGCTGCAATCTCTTGTTGGCTCGGCGCGTCGTCGCAGGCAAAGAGCAAAAGCGCGCACGAGAGCAAAACCAAAACGATACAAATTGATACGACTGCTTTTTTCATAGCGAGAGTATTGCCCCTCTTTGCGCGTTTTATACTTGCATAAAAATCGCAAGTCGAGAAAAACTATCCCAAAAGAGGTGAAATATGAATCGTAAATTAGACGCCCGAAAGTGTTTGATTTTTGCCCTCGTTTTGTCGCTCTCGATCGTGACGATACTCTCGTTTGCCGTCGTGCGAACGCCGAGCGTTGCGGACGCGGCAACCTTGAAACAAGGCTCGCGAGGGGATTTGGTCAAAACCGTTCAACAAAAACTTATACGCTGGGGCTATCTCAAAGGCACGGCGGACGGCATATTCGGCGCAAAGACGAAAGCCGCCGTCATTGCGTTCCAAAAGAAAAACGGACTTACCGCCGACGGCGTTATAGGCACGCGCACGGCGCAGGCACTCGGCATAAGTCTTTCGAGTTCGACGTCTACGTCGTCAACGACGTCCTCGACCGACCTCAATTTGCTTGCGAGAGTGGTATACGGCGAGGCAAGGGGCGAACCGTATACGGGTCAGGTCGCCGTTGCGGCAGTCGTACTCAACAGGGTGCGTTCGTCGTCTTTCCCAAACAGCGTGGCAGGGGTCGTGTATCAGTCGGGCGCATTCGATTGCGTGAGCGACGGACAAATCAACCTTACGCCCAATCAATCCGCATACAACGCCGCAAAGGACGCTCTCAACGGTTGGGACCCGACGTACGGGTGTTTGTTCTATTACAATCCGCGCACCGCTACGAGCAAATGGATGCTCTCGCGCACGGTTAAACTCTCGATAGGCAACCACGCCTTTTGTTAAGGAGGAAGAATTATGAAAAACAAGGATAAGAAACAAGAAACCAAACAAGTCGAAAAAAAGAAAAAGCCGACTTCCAAAGTCGTGAAAACCGCCGTTCTCGGCACGGTGCTCGGATTGTTTTCCTGCGCTATCGTGGGACTTTCCGTCGCGCTGTACTACGCCCAAACCAGCGTGAACACGCACGAGGCGTACCAACGCCAAATGGACGCAATATATCAACGCGCGTATTACGATTTGCTCGACGGCGCAAGCGATTTGGGCATAAATCTGCGCAAAATCAGCGTGTCCAACTCAAAGAGTATGCAACAATCCCTTCTTTACGAGGTGTACAACGCGGCGGAACTTGCAAGCAGCAATCTCGCAACGTTTAAGTCCAACGACGACGGCGTACTCAAAGCGCAAAAGTTCGTCAATCAACTCGGCGACTATTCGCATACGCTCGCAATGGGTCTTGCAAACGGCAAAGAATTGAGCGGCGAGGACAGACAACGCCTTTTCAAAATGGGCGAAATTGCCGACGTCTATCAAAAGTCGCTTGAAAGCGTGCAAAAGAATCTCGACGACGCAAATCTCGAACTCACCGACGAGGGCGCGCTCGACGTGTTCGTGCAATCCTTTTCTTCCTTTTCCGAGCCGAGTTTCGAATATCCCGAAATGATTTACGACGGACCGTTTTCGTCCGCTTTGGAAAACAGAGAAACGAAAGGTCTTGTCGGTGACGAAATAACCAAAGAGCAGGGTGCGGCAATCGTAAAAGCCAAACTTGCGACTCTCAATCCCGCCGACATCGAGTTTGCAGGCGAAGCGGACGGCGACATAAAGACGTTCGATTACACCGTCAGAATAAACGGCGAATCCGCATACGTTCAAATTGCGCGGAAAGGCGGTATGCTCATATCCTTTAACGCGCGAGCGGATTTGCAAAGCGCGAGCGTCGTCGAGGCGAGCGAAACTTGTCAGCAACGCGCTCTCGAATTTGCAAAGGCGGCGGGATTTGCCGATATGGCGGTCGTCTGGTCGTCCTCGTCGGACGGCGAGTGCGTCATAAATCTTGCGCCTATGCAAAACGGCGTCGTCCTTTATCCCGACCTTGTCAAAGTCAAAGTCCGCGAATCTGACAACACCGTCATCGGTTTCGATTCCACGCACTACGCTTTCAACCATTGCACGCGCAATCTCGACCAACCCACGATTTCTCTCGAAGCGGCAACCAAAGTCGTGTCCTTGCCCTCCGTCCGTGACGGCAGACTCACCCTAATCCCCCTTCGCGAAACGTCCGAAGTTCTCGCCTACGAGTTCGAGTGCCATCAAAACGGAACGTACTATATATATATTGATGCGCGCACGGGCGAGGAAGTGAATATTTTGTATGTTATTGAGGATTCTCTCGGTCAGCGCACCGCTTAAAATGCGCTATTGAGCGAATAACTGTGTCAGATGCGATTTTTTCACAAGTCACGTACGCATTAGTACGCTCGTTGTTCAAAAATCGCATCTTCCTTGTTCTTCATCTCAATATCGCATTTTAACAAAAACCGCGCTAAATCGCGACTAACTTTGTCAGGCACGGCTTGCCTCAAAATCGTGTACGCCTATGTACACTGGGT
>URTQ01000138.1 GCA_900550855.1 uncultured Eubacteriales bacterium | reverse complement strand
CTTGCCTCAAAACCGTGTACGCCTATGTACACTGGGTTTTGATTCAAGTCGTGCCTTTCGCGTTCTTCATCTCAATATCGCGGTTTTTATAAAGTGAGCGTTTCATTTATTTTTTACAGACGTTTTCAATCCATTTCAAAAAACAATATTGCAGAATCGGACAAAATTCGACAACAAAAACAAGTTTTTGTACCATTAAAATTCAGATGTCGATTATCGCAAAAAATATTTAGAAAATTTTAAGGTTGGGCGCGCTTTTTGGGATTGACTTATGTGTCCGTTTTATATTAATATTATTGCAAATCAAACAGATTGTATCGCAATGCTCGCAAGCGCAAACCTTTTGCGAGTCGTGCAAAATCTTATATTGTTGTAGCAAAAAACGATTGACCATTCACGTTTGCAATCGAGATATCATATCAAGGATTGTATTTTTTTAGGGTGAGAAGATGAGAAAATTTGTATGTGTTTCGCTTATAGTCGTAATGCTTTTGACGAGCGCGGTTCTTTTTGTTGCTTGCAACAAAGAGGAAGAAGTTGCGTCTACGGGCGAATTTTTGAAGGACGTGGCAAACATTGCGACAAGACCGAGCGATTTTGATTCGCTTTTCGACGCCGCCGCAAAATCCGCTATTGAAAAAGGCGTTGCCGAGGCGCAAAAATCCGACGATGACGCAACCAAAGACCAAGAAGCAATCAAAGAAGCCGTTATGCTTCTTTACAATACGGCAAACAATTCCCGACTCAACAACGAACATCAGAAAAAAGGCGTTTCGCTTATGGTTCAACGCTCTCTCGGCGGAAACGAACAGGGCAGAGTATATATGAACGGTTTTACCTTGCAAAGCGGCGGAAAATGGTACTATCAACTCGCTTCGCAAGCGGCAAAGGGCGACGTTGCGGGTTTCGAAACAATCGCAAAAATTATGAGCCCTATCGCGGGCAATTTGCAAGTTGCATACACCCTTGACAGCCAAAAATACAACTACGCTTACATTATGGGTACGGCAACCCAAATGGACTGTACGTCCAACGTGTTCCCGTATGCGAGTTTCATTATTCCAAAGGGCGAAGAACCCAAAGAGTACGAGAATTTCGATGCGTACAAGGCGGACAGAAACTGCCGTGACGGTCAACTCGAACTCAACAATATGCGCATTTATCGCGAACTGCTCAAAGATTGCCAAATTTCCTACGATTCCGCAAAAGGTTGCTATTCCGTTAAGTTTGCAATCGACTGCGAAAACGGCGACGAGGAACTTCTCAAAGACTTTCAATCCAACTCTCGTCTCGATCTTGATATCGGCGTAAAATCCTTTACAATCAACAATACGATAAGCGGTTGGCGCGCCGAGCTCGAAGTGTGGTACAACGGCTACGTCAGAGCATTCCGCTCGTACGAGGACTGGGCGATGATCGTCAAAGTCATCGGCATGAACGTTCCCGTCGAGTCGCACCCCTCAAACGAATTCGTCTACGTCTGGAATACAGAAGAAATTATAAAGATTATCTCGCAAGACGAACGCCTCGAAAAAACGCTTCGTTCCAACATTGTCGAACATGACAACGTGAAAATCGAAAAGTGCATCGATTACTACGCAAACCTTGCTCAAAACAACAGCGTATTTGTCTTTGACTGGTTTACGTTCAGTCTTGCGCTTGCCGGTAGTGTAGTCGGCGCAATCATCATCGTCGCAATCGTCCTCGCCATTCTTTTCAAGAAAGGCAAACTTCCCAAACTTCAAGCGGCAATCGAACGCGACAAAGCGCGTCGTAAGGCTATCAAGGCTCAGGATATAGAGGATAAGGCTGAGAAGAAAGAGAAAAAACTGCGCTAAATCGCGCCTAACTTTGGCAGAGGCACTCGTTCGTCAACTCATTTACGATTAGTAAATTAGGGTGGCCGTCCGAGTGCCTCTTTCTCGTTATGCATCGATTTATCGCAGTTTTTTAGCTTATTCGCAGATGAGATGAAAACCGCCGTCCGCGAACTTGCAGAACGGACTTATTAACAAACACTCATTCGAAGCGTACTTATATACGATATGGTATTTTGTAGAGAAATAACAAATCCTTGACAACATTCGTTACAAACTGTAAAATAATAAAGTACTGTCTTTTATTTGTATATATTTTATATATTTAATCGATAGGCTTAAAATCTTTAATCTAAAAGGGTAGATTATGAAAAAACGTATCATTGCAAGCGTGCTTGCGCTCACGTTGATTGCAACTTGCGTGTTCGCTCTTGCGGCGTGCAACAAGCAAGGCGACCAAGACGTTCCCACGTCGTTCGAAATGCCGGTGGGCGCACGTCCCGATTATTCGGCTATCGAATCGTTTGCGGCAAACAAGGCGATTATCGACAAAGGCGTTGCCGAAAGCGCGAAAGCGGACGACGACGAAACCAAAGACCAAGCAGCTATCAAAGCCGCGGTTATGGCTCTTTATACGTCCGCAAACGAAAGCAGAATCAACACTCCGTTGTCGCTTGTGGTGCAAGAGAGCGACGCCGGTATCGAGATGGCAAAAGTCATAATGCACTCGTTCAATCTTCGCAACGGCGACAAGTGGTACTATCAACTCGCAACGAGCGTACAGCCTGCGTCCGACGACCCGCTGTACAAAGTTATGGCGGCAGCCGCTGCGGCGTTTGCAGGATATTTGAAAGTCGCATATACCAACGGCGACGGCAACTACTGGTTTTTTGCCGGTAAGGGTGTTGCATATTCGTGCGATTGTTCCGTTCCGACATTCCCGTATGCTAAATTCGAGATTCAGGAAAAGGACCATCCGTTCGAGAGTCCGCTCACGCTTGACGAGTTCAACAACAAACTTCACGTTTTGAGCAACTCTATTCACGAAATCAACAATATGGACTTTTGCGCCGAGATTATTGCCGACAACGCGACTATAAAACTCGAAAACGGTCTCTATACGGTTGATTTTGCAATAGATATGGATTCGGACACCGAACTTCTCGAAAAATGGTTTGCAAAGCCGCAAGAGGATATGAAAGAGGGCGGACAAAAAATCAACTTCTACAATTCCTACACCGCAACCCTTCAAATGTGGGACAACGGCTACGCCAAATATTTTGAATCGCACGCAGACAGAAACGCGGGCACGGCAAGCGGCAAACCCATTGATAAATACAGTTACGTTTGGACGGAAGACGAAATTTTGCAACTCGTCGGACAGGACGTCGATATTAAGGAAAAGGACAAACATTCCCGTGTCGAAACCATCGACCAATACATCGAAGCGTACAGCGATCCCGACTACGTGAACACGATCCAACTCGGCTTTTTCGACTTTTTCGGCATAGCAGTTGGTTGCCTTGCGGCAGTGATAATCGTTATCGTCGTGACTATCGAAGTGCTCGTCAAGAAAGGCAAACTTCCCAAACTCGCCGCAAAGCGTGAAAAAGCAAAACAAAAACGCCTCGCAAAGAAAGCGGCAAAGGACGAAAAGAAAATCGCGTTGATTGACAATGCAAACGACGAAATCGCACAAAACGATGACGGTGAAAACGCGGACAAAGAATAAATAAATTAGTAAGTTGAAAAGGACGCCGAGACGGCGTCCGTTTTCGATGCAAAAAACATACGGACGACTAGATAATTAAAATTTTTGG
>URTQ01000137.1 GCA_900550855.1 uncultured Eubacteriales bacterium | reverse complement strand
CATTATATAAACGCAAATATCAAACGAAAAGCACAAATATATTTGACGCTTAAAACGCACGGCAGAAAGGACTTGCGCATATATATGTCGTATAGAAGTTTTGCAGAATCGCTTTTGATTGACAATAGGTCTCGGCGGTGTTAAATTTGCTACATAAGGGTTAGGAGGCAGTATGAAAAAATTTAACGTTGCCGTTGTCGGCGCAACCGGTATGGTGGGCGGAAAGTTCCTCGAAGTTCTCGAAGAAAGAAATCTTCCCGTCGAAAACTACTATCTTTTCGCGTCCGCAAAAAGCGCAGGCAAGAAAATTAACTTTGCAGGAAAGGAACACACCGTCATAGAACTGACGAGCGAAAACGTGAGCGCGCTCGACGGAAAAATCGATTTCGCGTTGTTTTCGGCAGGCGCAGGCGTGTCGAAAGAATTTGCGCCGTTGTTTGTGAAAGCGGGCGCAATCGTCGTCGATAACTCGTCACAGTGGCGCATGTACGACGACGTTCCTTTGGTCGTTCCCGAAGTCAATCCCGAAGACGTGAAGTGGAACAAAGGCATAATCGCAAACCCCAACTGCTCGACGATTCAGGCAGTCGTCGCCCTCAAACCGCTCAAAGACAGATTCGGAATAAAGAGAATCGTGTATTCGACCTATCAAGCCGTGTCGGGCGCTGGCGTTGCGGGTTTCAACGACTTAAAAGACGGAATAAACGGCGTACCGCCCAAGAAATTTCCTCGCCCAATAGCGTTCAATATGCTTCCGCACATCGACGTGTTTATGGACGACGGATACACCAAAGAGGAATGGAAAATGATTGTCGAAACGAGGAAAATTCTGCACGATTCTTCCTTGCGCGTAACAGCGACAACCGTACGCGTTCCGGTGTTCTACGGTCATAGTGAGTCGATAAACGTCGAGTTCGTGCAAAAATGCACTCGCGACGACATCGTAAACGCACTTGAAAACTTCGAGGGAATCGTGGTTATGGACGATACGAAAAACAACGTCTATCCCACCCCGCTCGACGCCGAAAATCGCGACGAAGTGTTCGTCGGCAGAATCCGCCTCGACGACAGCGTGGAAAGCGGCGCAAACCTTTGGGTCGTTGCCGACAACATAAGAAAAGGCGCGGCAACCAACGCCGTTCAGATTGTGGAATTGCTCATAAAAAACGCTATGGAGGCATAACGAAATAAATGATTTTCAGAGGCACAGCCACCGCGCTCATCACCCCTTTCACAGAAGATGACAAAGTGGACGTGAAGGCTCTTTGCGAAATCGTGGAACGACAAATCGCAAGCGGCGTGGACGCTCTCGTCGCGCTCGGCACGACGGGCGAGCCTGCAACGCTAACCGAAGAAGAAAAGAAGCAAGTCGTAAACGTTTGCATAAAGCAAACGAGAGGTCGAGTTCCCGTCATAGTCGGCGCAGGCTCGAACAGCACTCGCCACGCAATCGAAACTTGCCGTATGGCGCAAAATCTCGGCGCGGACGGACTTTTGGTCGTCACGCCGTACTACAACAAATGCACGCAAGAAGGGCTTGTCGAACACTACGGCGCAATCGCCGATTCGACGAGCCTTCCTATTATTTGCTACAACGTATCCTCGCGAACGGGCGTGAATATGCTTCCCGAAACCTTTGCGAGAATCACAGAGCGCAAAAACGTCGTAGGCATAAAAGAAGCAAGCGGCAATATGGAACAAATCGAAAAATGCCTTGCCCTATGCCCCGACAAAGTGATAAGCGGCGACGACGCGCTCACCTTGCCCATTATGGCAATGGGCGGACTGGGCGTAATCAGCGTTGCAAGCAACGTATGCCCGAAATACGTCAGCGATATGACGCACTACGCCCTTGACGGCGAGTGGGAAAAGGCGCGCAAAATGCAACTTGCCCTGCTTCCTTTGATATCCGCCCTCTTTTGCGAAGTGAATCCCATTCCCGTGAAAAAGGCAATGGAAATCAAAGGTTATTGCACCTCGAAGTTGCGACTTCCCCTCACCGACCTCACGCAAAGCAACGCCGAGAAACTCGCAAAAATCCTCGCAGATTTTTGATAAAAACGGCACGAAAAAAACGCAAAAATCATGCGGAAAAACATTTAGAAAACATAGAAAAAAGCACAAAACACATATAAAAAGCATAGAAAAAGATACGGTTTTATGTGTAAATTCTATAATAAGCATAGAAAAAGACGACTGCGCCGCAGTCGTCTTTTCGTATAGCAAATTTCAAATTACGCTATTTGAGAAGGTTTAGTCACAAGTTTAGAGCAACCCTCGAATGCGCCCTCTTCGATTTTGTCAACCGTCGTCACGCCCGTGATTGCCGTGAGGTTTGCACAGTTGTAGAACGCGTGGCTTGCAATGACTTTAACGCTTGCGGGAAGCACGACCGTCGTCAAATATCCGCAGCCTGCAAACGTTGACGGGTTGATTACCGTAAGAGCGGTGTTTTTGCTCAAATCCATAGAGGTAAGACCGCTGTTTTCAAATGCGTTTGCGCCGATATAGTCGAGTTTCGTTGCCATCGACAAGTCGATGTTTTTCAAGTTTTCAGTTCCGTTGAAAGCGTTTGTGCCGATATACGTCACTTTGTCGTTGACGTACTTTGCAACCTTGAACATAATGCCGCTCTTTGACGAATACACGTTGACTTCCGCGTTCGTGACGGTGGGATTGTTTTGCATCGTGTCGGGCAGGAACAATTCGATTCTTGCGCCCTCGAACGTGATTCCGTCCTTAACACCGATGACGTTGAACACCTTTCTCGGCGAAGCGGGACTTTCTTCGGTGGCTTCGGTTGCCTCGACGACGTATTGAGCGCCGATTGCAATCATATTGTCCACAGCCTCGATGCCGTCGAGATTTGCAACGACTGCGTTGTAGACGATTTCGTTTGCGGTTTGCGAAACGGTTTCGGTGGTTTCAAAGTTGGATTCCGTGAGGTTTGCAAAAGCGATATTGACTTTTTGCGCCGTATACACGTTTTCGAGCGCGGTGCAGTTTGCAAACGCTCTGTCGCGGATAGTTTCGATGTTTGCGGCAAGATAGATTGCTTTGAGTTTCGTGAAGTTTGCAAACGCGCCGCTTGCGATTTCGGTCACGATATACTCGCTTCCGTCGGTATCCGTCCACGTCGTCGGAAGAACGATTGTTTCGGCGTTTTGCGCCTTGCAGCCCGTGATACTTGCCTTGCCTGCGTAAGTCGTTTCGCCCACCGTGACTTCTTTTTGGTCGACGTAGCCGTATTCAAACAGGCTTGCGTCCGCTTCGAGAACGACCGAGTAGACGAGCGTCACCGATTGCGTACCCGACAAAACGTTGTCCGCGGAATAACTGACTCTGAGGCTCTTGATTCCGAGCGTCGAGGTGTTGGGATTGTCGAATCTGAATCCTGCGTTTGCGGATATGGTTCTGACGATTACACTGCCGTCTTGACCGATGAGGCGCACTTTGAACTCGGTGAGCGCGTCGGAAACGTTGGTGTTGAGCGCAACGGAAATCGCGCCGTCCTGAACGATACTTTCAATCTTGGGTTCTTCCACTCTGTATGCGAATCTGAACTTGTAAGTGCCTAGTCCGTAGAAGTTTACCGTGACGGTTGCGTCTTTCGTGCCGTCCGTAACGGTGCTTGTGTCGAAGTTTTCTATTCTCGAAATGTCGAGAGTGTGTTTATTGCCGTCGATGTCGACGTAGACGAACTTATATTCGCCTCCCTCGAACG
>URTQ01000136.1 GCA_900550855.1 uncultured Eubacteriales bacterium | reverse complement strand
AAAAAAAAAAAAAAAACATAATTAATAAAAAAAAAAAATTTTTAAAAAAAAAACCCGCCACAAAAATTAGAAAAGAAACGGGATATACGAATTTCGTCGGACAAAACGTCGAGTTCCACCAATCAGGATTAGTTACGTTCCCTTTGCTCGGAACGGGCGCAAAACTCGAAGATAAGTTGGCGTTCGATCCCGACGGAAAGAAACGCACTGAAATTTACGATCTTGTCGCATCGTCGTTTTCCGATTATAATTGTTTTATAGGCGGTACGTCGTCTTTCGATATATCCGCAAAGCAATATAACAAGTACAATGCGATTGTGAAGTACATAGCGGAAAAAGGCATATCCAAAGAAAGCGTTTTGTTCATCGGCGACGACTTCAAAAAAGGCGGAAACGACGAGCACGTTATGCTCGGCGGCATTGATTGCATAAGAATAGATAATTACAAAAATACGGCAAATATCCTTAAACAAAAAGGAATAATTTGAACGGGTGGAAAAATGAATGTAGGTGTAATTTTGGCGGCGGGACTTAGCGAAAGATTCAAAAGCAAAGTCCATAAGCAATATCTCAAACTAAACGGAAAAGAAGTGATTTATTATTCCATTATCGGAATGAAAGAGAGCGGTTGCTTCGACAAAATTATTGCTGTCGTTGACGAGGACGAATACGAAAGCGGCTATATTGCAAACAAATATAGTATTATTTGCGTAAAAGGCGGTGATAAGCGAAACAAATCCATAAAAGCCGCAATCGATTTTGTGGCAAACAATTATTCCGACGTTGACAAAATAGTGTTTCAGGATTGTTCGCGTCCTTTCGTCAAGAAAGAAATATATCTCGATTTTATCGACAAACTCGACGATTATTCTGCCGTCGTTATGTCGTCTGATATAAACGATACACTTTCAACAAACGAAGGAATTTTCGTCAACAGAAAAGAGTATTGCCTCATTCAAACGCCCGAAGCGTTCCATTTCAACGATATAAAGAGTTGGTTTTCGCCAAACAGTGCTTATACGGCAATCGTCAATCAAATGCCGGATAAAACCGAGGCTCTATTGTTTAAACCCAATTCTTTCAATATCAAAATCACATATCCTGAAGACTTGTTCCTTGCAGAACAGTTTATGAATATCGACTATTTGAGTCTTTCTACGGCAAAAAACGAGTATGCGAAAATAACCGGAAAAGTTTTGCTTCTCGGCGGAAGCGGCGGTGTGGGACAATGTATCGTGCAAGCATTGCAAAACGACGGCGTAGAGTATTTTGCGCCTTCTCATAGAGAACTCGATCTGCAAGGACTTACGATTGAAAGCATAAAACGTGCGTGTCCGTTCGAACCTGACGTAATTATAAACGTCGCGGCTGCATATGCGGACGATTCGGTGAATATCGTTGAATCTTACGAAAAGATTTTCGACGTCAATTTGCGCTCTAACCTTGTTTTGATAGAATATGCAAAAACTCTCGGCAAGCGAGTCAATCTCGTGTTTATGAGTTCTTCGTCATCAACGAGAGGTAGGGAAAATCTGACAAACTATTCTGCGGCAAAAGCCGCGCTCAACAGCGTTGTCGAGAGTCAGGGCGAAACCTTGCACAAGAGCGATATTTATGTAAATGCGTTGATTCCCGAAAAGATCAATACACCGTTGATAGCCAAATTGCACAAGCGCGAAATCAATCCTCGAGAATTGCTTGACGCACACGAAGTTATTAATGCTGTTATGTATTATTCCACAACCGACGAATATGGCAAACTGGTCCATATCCGCAAAGGTCTGTAAGCGATTTGCAACAAATAATCATATTTCTATAAAATAAAGCGACAATATTCTGTCGCTTTATTTTTTTGCAATTCCAAAGTATAAGCACGATGGTAAATGATTAGAGGTGATTTAGTTTATTGATTAAACAAAAAGAATACAAGTTGAGGGGATCAACTGGTATTCCAACTTGTTGAGATAAGGGGATTCGTAGGAAGCGGCCAGAACGCTTCCGTAAAAGCGAAGCGAGCAAATTTACTTGCATAGCGAAGCGTTAGCCCGCAGGGGTTCGCGTTGCAAAGCAACGACACGATGAAATCGTGAAATCCCCTATACAAAAAAAATACCGTACGATTTGTACGGTATTTTGGTGGAGATAAGGGGATTCGTAGGAAGCGGCCAGAACGCTTCCGTAAAAGCGAAGCGAGCAAATTTACTTGCATAGCGAAGCGTTAGCCCGCAGGGGTTCGCGTTGCAAAGCAACGACACGATGAAATCGTGAAATCCCCTATACAAAAAAAATACCGTACGATTTGTACGGTATTTTGGTGGAGATAAGGGGATTCGAACCCCTGGCCTTCGCATTGCGAACGCGACGCTCTACCAACTGAGCCATATCCCCACATTCGCGTTCAGGAACATTCGTTTTGTTCCTTGCTGTGTTATTATAGCACATAATTTGATTTTGACAATTAATTTTTAACCATTTTTTTGATATATTCTAAAAGCGTGCGTGCGAGCGCGCGTGTAATCGCGCGTATAATATGGTTTTAGATAAATTTTGTTTTAGTTTTTTTAGAAAATTTCAAAAAAAGTGTTGACATTGTTATTTGAATAGGATATATTATAACTAACAAGAATCATTATTAATAAGAAATGCGAATTGAGTAACGATTCAAGGAAGGGTAAAGTGACAAAGAGAAATACGATACAAAAAGAAGTGGTTGCGAGGATTGTGAAAGACGCTTGCAATCATCCGACGGCGGATATGGTTCTTGCCGAGGCGAAGAAAGAGTTGCCGAATCTCAGTTTGGGCACGGTGTATCGCATTCTCAAAGATATGGCAAACGAGGGCGAGATAAGGGAAGTGGCGTGCAAGGACGCGCCGTCGAGATTCGATAAAACCACGATGAATCACGGACACTTCCAGTGCGTGAAGTGCGGAAAAGTCGAGGACGTATTCTTCAATCTCGACAAAATCGACAAGAGTATCGTGGATTTCGGTGACAATCTCGTGCTTGAAAGCCAACTGTTTTTCAGAGGAATATGCAAGGATTGCAGAGAAAAAGCAGAGTAAAAACCGCAATTTAATTGCGAAAATAATAAAAAAATAACAAGATATTTAAGGAGAAAGAACTATGGCAAAATTTATATGTCCTATCTGCGGATACGTACACGAAGGCGACAGCGCACCCGAAAAATGCCCGCAATGCGGTTGCCCCGGCATCAAATTTATCAAGGATGACGGCGCACAAAAAGTTTGGGCGGCAGAACACATCATCGGCGTCGGACAAGGCGTCCCCCAAGACATCTACGAAGGTTTGAAAGCAAACTTCGAAGGCGAATGCACCGAAGTCGGTATGTATCTTGCAATGGCAAGAGCGGCACACCGCGAAGGCTATCCCGAAATCGGTCTTTACTGGGAAAAAGCGGCATTTGAAGAAGCCGAACACGCCGCAAAATTCTGCGAACTTCTCGGTGAGCTCGTCAGCCCGTCCACGAAAGTCAATCTTGAAAAGCGCGTCGAAGCGGAAAATGGCGCAACCAGCGGCAAATTCGAACTTGCCAAACGTGCCAAAGAAGAAGGACTCGACGCAATTCACGACACCGTGCACGAAATGGCTCGTGACGAGGCACGTCATGGTAGGGCGTTTGAAGGTCTTCTTAACCGCTACTTCAAATAAGAGCGCATTATTGAGCGAATAACTGTGTCAACGCTCATCGTCTGTCAACTCATTTACGACTTGTAAATTAGGGTTGCCATTCGGATGT
>URTQ01000135.1 GCA_900550855.1 uncultured Eubacteriales bacterium | reverse complement strand
ACTTACGACCCCCTTCAAAGTTTTCATAGAAAACTTCATACTCTTTATCGGGTTTGGCGACAAGTCGAGTTCCACGACGGCGTTTTGCACGCCGATTTCTTCCGCTTTTTTCAATATCGTCTTGAAATCGAGCGTACCTTTGCCGATTGCTCTGAAAATCTTGTGCTTGTAGTCTTTGAGGTGAAGCGTGTTCACTCTGCCGTTAAGCTTGTCGAGATACTCGCAAACGTCCTTGCCCGCAAACACCATCCAGAACGTGTCGGGAATGAACATAACGCGCTTGTCCGTGTTTTCGATGAGATAGTCGTAAATCGTCTTGCCGTCGATTTGGTCGAACTCGAACCAGTGATTGTGATAGGATATAGTCATACCCTCTTTGGCGAGTTTCTCGCAAGTCGTATTCAAAAAGTCGACGAATTTTTGCAAATCCTCGATTTTTCCCGTGCGGAACTTTTTGGGCATCATACCTATGCCGAGATTGTTGCATCCGTAGGTTTTATGCTCGGCGATAAGCGCGTCGAGGTCGTTTTCCAAACGCTCGAATTTGTCGTGCGTAATGCAAATCGGCATATCGTATTTTCGGACGAGATTTGCGATAAACTTCGGGTCTACGGGTTTGCCGCCCGAAAGTTGAACCACTTGCGCGCCCATATCCTTGCACAAAGCAAAGGTATTTTCATAACCTTGTTCGTCTTTGAGATATTTCCTTAGCGAAAACAGTTGAACGCCGTATTTCATACTTTATTCCTCGCTTTTGTCGTCGTTATCTTCGTTTTGCGCGTTTTCATCGCCGTCTGCGTTCTTTTCCGCCTCGTGCGATTCTTCCGCTTCTTCCTCGACTTCGGCAACCGATTCGCCGAGAGTTTCTATGCCTTGCGTGTTGTCGATTGCAATCGAGTTGCTCTCGAATTGATTTTTGAGGTGTGCTTCTTTCGCGATTTGAAGTTCGGCAACTTTCTTCTTCGAAAGCGGATACCAAACGAGAAGCACGATTGCCATAAGTCCGAACAAAACGGCAGGAATTATGGTTGCGAGGTCGTACATCGTGTTGAGGTTTTCAAGAGTTTGTTTCGCGCCCTTTGCGGTGTTGTAGTGCATACCCAAAAGCGCGCCGTTGACCGCAACCGCCGAGATGACCTGACCTATCTTTCTGAAAAACATAAAGAACGCGTACGCCGTGCCGTCGTCACGTCTGCCCGTCTTGACTTCGATGTCGTCGATAGCGTCGGTTGCCATTGACCACACTTGCAAAACGATGAACGTCATTCCGCAGCCGCTTACGAAGCAAAGCACCAAGAACAGATACATTCTCACGTCGAGATCCACGCCGCGAAGCGCGAACATACAAAGGTTTGCGGCAGCGGCAACGATCATACCAACGCCGCATATTTCCTTTTTGCCGAATTTGCGAACCATTTTCGGCGTGAGGAACATAAATATCGCCATAGGCGCGTATGTGCAAATCGTGGATACGATGTTCATCCAGTTTGCGCCGAACAAGTCGTCAAAGAGGTAAAGATAGAAACTTTGCGTGAACATTTGTCCTGCAAGCAAGAGCATACTTGCAACGCTGACCGCCAAAAACGCTCTGTTGCCGAACAAGTTTTTGACGATGGTTTTGCCCTCGCCTTTTTGCTTGGCTTTGGGGGTTGCCACCACTCTTTCCTTGTTGAACGCAAACGCCATAATGAGCATTGCAAGACACGCAAGCGAAAGCACCACGACGCCGATTATAACGGGCGTGTATTGCATATCCGTGAGGATTTTGCCGTTTTCGCCGACGGCATAAATTTTGTCGCCAACGGTTTCGGTTGCGCCCGTCCAGTCCGCGTCCGCAAGACGTTTTGCGTATGCAAAGGACGAAATCAAAATTACGGGCGTGCCGCCGATACCTGCGCCGATAGAGCGGAAAACGGAAAGTTTGGTGCGCTCTTTCTCGTCGGTTGTGACGACGGACGCAAGTCCGCCGTAAGGAATTTGAAGCATCGTGTAACTCATACCGAACATAACGTACGTCACGGTTGCGTAGATGCAAGTTCCGACTGGATTTACGTCATAAGTGAGTCCAGGCCACTTTACGAACATCAATATCGACGAAGCGACGAGCGGCACGGAAGCCCACAAGAACCACGGACGATATCTGCCCCACTTGGTAAGTTTGATACTGTCGCAGATTCTGCCCATAATGGGGTCGTTGATTGCGTCCCAGATTCTCGCGCCGATGAACATAAGCATAATGAACAGCGGTTCGAGGTGGAAAATATCCGTGTAGAATTTCTGCAACAGCGACGTAACGAGACCGAAAACGAGACAGCACGCGGTGTCGCCCATAGCGTAGCCGATGTAGTCTTTGGTTTTGAGTCCGCTCGTACGCGAGATGAAACTTTGTTCTGTCGCTTGCGCGACGTTTTGCGTATCAGACATAATTACCCCTATAAGTTTGTTGTTTTTGTTTTGTTATTTTTTTATCCGTTTATCCGCTTGCGCACATAGTGCGCACACACCAAGCAAGCACTCGCGCGAAATTGCGGTTTGAGTTTTTACCCGTCTTATTTTGAGAGCAAAGAGGGCTTGCGCGGTTAGTAGAGCAATAAATCGAGCGAGGCTCTCGGCAATATGCATATTTGCGTATTGCCGTTGCCTCAGTGAAGATTTTTGCTCTCTTCGTTTTTGCGCTTTTCAAGTTCCTCAATGTACAAATCCTCGTCAAACGGAATTTGCACTTCCTTGTGAGTCCAACTCGCAAGGTGTATCGCGTTCGAGAAAGTCAATCCGATTATGCCTTGCTCGCCGGGGGCAATGAATTTGTCCGTCTTTTTGAGAAGATAATCGGTGTAATTTTTGATAATTCCGATGTGTTGCGGCGGATACTTCGTGAAGTTGAGATAGTGTCCTACGCCGCGATATTTGTATTTCTTGGTTTTGGGTTTGCCCATAAACACGGTGTTATGCTCGGAAAATACGGGTTCAAGTTCCTTGTTTTGCGTGAACACGAGTTTGCCTTTTTCGATGACGATTTTGCCGCCCTCGCCCGTGATTTCGAGACGGTTAGTACCCGGTGCGTCGTGGGTCGAGGTGATAAACACGCCCGTTGCGCCGTTTGCGAACTTGCAATATGCCGTCACGTCGTTTTCGACGCTTATGTCGCGACCGACAGTTGAAGCCGTTGCCGTAACGGACACGGGAAGCCCCGCAAGCCAAGTGAACAAGTCGAGTTGGTGAGGACATTGATTGAGCAAAACGCCGCCGCCTTCACCCCACCAAGTGCCGCGCCAGCCGCCTTGCGCGTAGTATGCGCGCGGACGATACCAGTTGGTTATAATCCAGACGATTCTCGTGATTTTGCCGAGTTTGCCGCTGTCGATAATCTCTTTTGCCTTGATGTAAAGCGGATTCGTGCGCTGATTGAACATCATTCCGAAAAGCAAATCGGGATGTTTTTTGGATTCGGCAATCATTTCGCGCACTTGCTTTGTGTATACGCCTGCGGGTTTGTCGCAAAGCACGTTCAATCCCGCTTTCATAGCGTCGATTGCGATTTGAGGATGGAAATAGTGCGGCGTTTCCACCATAACTACGTCGATAAGTCCCGATTTGAACATATCCTGATAGTTGTCGAACACTTTTACGCCTTTGAGGTTTTCCTCTGCGTATTTGCGTCTTTCGGGCGAAATGTCGCAAACGGCGGTGAGTTTCGCGCCCTTTACGAGCCCGTTGAGTTTTGTGAGAATCTTGGTGTACAGCGTGCCTTGCTTGCCTATGCCGACTCTGCCGT
>URTQ01000134.1 GCA_900550855.1 uncultured Eubacteriales bacterium | reverse complement strand
GGACAGAGTCCGCCCAAAATTATTAATTATTAATTATTAATTTTCACAGTTCTTCGCCCGTAAATCTGAGAGGCATAACTTCGTCGAATTTGAACACTTTGAACTTGTCGGGCGTGCCGAGTACGACCTCGAAATTGCCGTCGCAAAATTCCGCCATAACTTGTCGGCATACGCCGCAGGGCGTACACATCGGCGAAATCTCGCCCTCTCTGCCACCTACGATTGCGATACATTGAAACTCTCTTTCACCCTCGCTTATCGCTTTTGCAAACGCGGTGCGCTCTGCGCAAATGGTGGGCGCAAACGCGGCGTTGTCAAAGTTGCAACCCGTGTATTCCTTTCCGCTTTTACCCACGAGAACCGCCCCTACTCTGAAATGCGAGTACGGGACGTAAGACATCTTGCGCATATCGTTGGCTTTTTCCATAAGGCGTTTGTAGTCGAGCATAGTCGTCACCGTCCTTTCTTATTCTATGACGTCGGCAAGGAAACTTTCGCCTGCCGTGTCCTTTTTATCGACGCCGAGATAGTCGAGCACGGTTGCGCTGATGTCGGCAAAAGTGCTTCTCGTGCCGAGATTTACGCCCTCTTTGACGTGTTTTCCGCAGACTATCATCGGAACGTACTCGCGCGAGTGGTCGGTTGACGGCGTAGAGGGGTCGCAACCGTGGTCGGCGGTGATAATCAATATATCGTCGTCGCGCATATTCGGCAAGAACTGACCAAGTTGCACGTCGAATTCGCTCATAGCGTTTGCATAGCCCGCAATGTCGTTGCGATGACCGTACTTCATATCGAAGTCCACGAGGTTGACGAAGCAAAGTCCCTCGAAGTCGCGTTTTTGAATGTCGAGAGTGACTTGCATACCGTGCGTATTGCTCGTGGTACGGTTGGATTCGCTCACGCTCTTGCCTGCAAATATGTCGTAGATTTTGCCGACTGATATCGTGGCAAGTCCTGCGTCTTTCAAGCAATCGAGCATAGTCGTATGCGGCGGAATGAGCGAATAGTCATGTCTATTTGCAGTGCGAGTAAATGGATATTCGCCCGTGAACGGACGCGCGATGACTCTGCCCACGCAATGCTCGCCTTGCAGCATTTCACGCGCGATTTCGCAGTATTTGTAGAGTTCGGGAACGGGAACGACGTCCTCGTGCGCGGCGATTTGGAACACGCTGTCTGCCGACGTGTACACGATTAGCGCACCCGTTTTGATGTGTTCCTCGCCGTAGTCTTTGATGACTTCCGTGCCGGAATACGGCTTGTTGCAAAGCACTTTTCTGCCCGTGCGTTTTTCAAATTCCGCTATCACGTCGTCGGGGAATCCGTTCGGATAGGTCGGAAGCGGCTTGGGCGAGATTATGCCCGCGATTTCCCAGTGTCCTATCGTGGTGTCCTTGCCCATAGACGTTTCTTTGAGGCGAGCGTAACTTCCCTTCGGATTCGCTATGCCGCCGCCGACGGTGTCTATGTTGAAAAGTCCCAGATTTATAAGGTTGGGACAATGAAAATGCTCGTCTTTACGGATTGCGCCGAGTGTGTTGCTACCCTCGTCGTTCCAAAGATACGAGTCGGGCATTTCGCCGCAACCGCAACTGTCAAGTACGATGATAAAAACTCTTTTTCTCATATTTTCACCTTGCAATATCTTTGCTGTTTCGTTATCTGATATTTTCGTTATTGCGATTTCGTATCGCGCAATAACCTATGTTTTACTGCGATTCGCCTAAAAGCCTACGCTTATTATTGCGATTTCGCACTATCAAAAAACTGACCGCGCTTAAATTTTATGCGAGTTCGAGCGCGATTTCCATCATTTTCGTGAACGAATTTTGTCTTTCTTCGGCGGTCGTGTTTTCTTCGGGATAGATGAAGCTGTCGCTTACGGTGCAGATACACAACGCTTTTTTGCCTGCGCGCGCCGCATTGCAGTAGAGCGCGGCGGATTCCATTTCAACGCCGAGAACGCCCATTTTTGCCCATTGCATACCGCTGTTTGCGTCGTCGTAGAACGTATCCGACGAGAAGATGTTGCCCACCTTGTAGTTTACGCCCGCTTTTTCGCAAAGTTCAGCCGCCCTGCGCACGAGGTCGAAGTCGGCAATCGGGCAGAACGTGCCCGGAAGATTGTATTGCATTGCATAATTTCCGTTGGTGCAAGCACCCATTGCGATGATGATGTCGCGAGCGTGCAAATCCTTGTCGAACGAGCCGCACGAACCGATACGAATGATGTTTTTCACGTCGTAGAAGTTGAAAAGTTCGTACGAATAAATGCCGATTGCGGGTTGACCCATACCCGACGCCATAACGGAAACGCGTTTGCCCTTGTAGTAACCCGTATAGCCGTTTACACCTCTGACGTTGTTGACCAAAACGGCGTTTTCAAGGAAGTTTTCCGCAATGAATTTCGAGCGAAGAGGGTCGCCCGGCATTAAGACGGTGTCGGCAAAATCGCCGAGTTTTGCTGTGATATGTGGGGTTGGAACTGGCATAATGATACTTCCTTTTTACATTATTTTGCGAACGCATTTAAGTATGCGCTCGTGTATATGTGCGGCAAATCGGCATAATCCGTTTTCGCCACGTTTGCATATTTACATATGTGCAAATTCAAATATGTGCAATCAATACTCGCCTTCGCTTTCCTGCTTTTTGACGATTTTGACGATTCTGCTCGTGCCGAGTCTGGACGCGCCGAGTTCGACGAATTTTTCTGCGTCCTCGATTGAGGAAATGCCGCCTGCGGCTTTCATTCTTACGTTCTTTCCGACGTGCTTTGCAAAAAGTTCGATGTCGGCAAAGGTTGCGCCCGCTTTCGAGAACCCCGTCGACGTCTTGATAAAGTCCGCGCCCGCCTTCGTGACGAGTTCGCACATCTTTATCTTTTCATCGTCGGTGAGAAGGCAAGTTTCGATTATGACTTTGAGAATCTTCTCGCCGCACGCGTTTTTGAGAGTTCTGATTTCGTTTTCGACGTAATCGTAGTTGCCGGCTTTAAGTTCACCGATATTAATAACCATATCGATTTCGTCCGCGCCGTTTGCGATTGCGTCTTTGGTTTCAAATTCCTTGACGGCGGTGGTGTTGTAGCCGTTGGGGAATCCGATGACCGTGCAAATCTTCACTCTGCCGTTTGCGTACTCGCTTGCTTTTGCGACGTAGCAAGGCGGAATGCACACCGACGCCGTCTGATATTTGATGCCGTCGTCGCAAATCGCTTTGATTTCGTCCCAAGTTGCCGTTTGCGCAAGCAAGGTATGGTCGCATTTGCTCAAAATTTCTTTGATTTCCATATATTTTACCTCAAATCTGTTCTTTTATTTTTTCGTCTTATTTATATTCGCGCGCCGCTTGTTTTACGTTTACGCATCCTTTTACTCGTTGTTTGCGATTCTGTGAAGTATGGCGTTGACAATCATCTCGTACGCCACTTCGTTGTAGCCGCCTTCGGGTACGATTATGTCGGCAAATCGCTTCGTCGGCTCAATGAAATGCTCGTACATCGGCTTGACCGTGGCAAGATACTGATTCACGACGGATTCGAGGCTTCTGCCCCTCTCTCTTACGTCGCGAAGTATACGCCTCAGTATTCGCACGTCGGCGTCGGTGTCGACGAATATCTTGATGTCTTGAAGTTTGAGAAGGTCGCTGTTGTAGAAGTTCAAAAGTCCTTCGAGGATAATGACCTTCGCGCTTTTCGTTTCGGCAACCTCGTCCGTGCGCATATACTGCGTAAAGTCGTACACGGGGTGATATATCGTTTCGCCGTTTTTGAGTTTTTTGAGGTGCTCGACAAGCAAATCGGTGTCGAACGAATCTGGGTGGTCGTAGTTTATCTTCACTCTTTC
>URTQ01000133.1 GCA_900550855.1 uncultured Eubacteriales bacterium | reverse complement strand
TAGGACAAGGAAAAATGAAAAACGGCGGTATCGACAAAAGAGTCATCAAAACCAAAAACGCGATTTTCGAAGCGTTCAAGCAACTCGTTCAAGAGAAAGATATGGCGGACATCACCATAAGCGAACTCACGCAAAAAGCCAACATCACTCGCAGCACGTTCTATATGTACTACGACACGGTGGGCGACGTTCGCACGGACATCGAAAACGTCATCATCGCAGGCATCGACAAGATTATGAGCGAAACGGACATTCTCAACAGCATCAAAAATCCGTATCCGCTTTTGAGCATGCTCGCGGACGAGATTCTCAAACAGGATGCAAACAACAGATACATTCTTTCGTCCAGCACGTCTGGTCAACTTCTCGACAAAATCAACGACAGAATCATCAGTGCGTATATGCACTGGTTTTCTTCGCACGAGGGGTCGACGTCGGACTTGGGCAAAACCAAATACATCGTGGCTTTTGCGGCGGCCGGTATGACCGAGTGTTTCAAGATTTGGTTCAACCATAAGAGTTCTCTCACGTTGGAAGAACTTTGTAAGAATATTTCCGACGCAATGAGCAAGAGCATTTCCTCTTTGTCGGGACAAAAGCAGTTGGATTTTTACTTTTCGGATAATGCGCAATGAAAAGACAGAACGACGTTAAGTCGTTCTATTTGACTATTCGCGATATTGAATATTGACAAGGAATCGAGAGATTACATTTATTGAGGTGAATTATGCTTCAACTTAAAGACATAGTAAAAGACTATCCTACCGCTACAACGACCGTACACGCTTTGCGAAAAGTGTCGCTCAATTTTCGCGAAAGCGAATTTGTGGCGATTCTCGGTCCGAGCGGATGCGGAAAAACGACAATGCTCAACATAATAGGCGGTCTTGACAGATACACGTCGGGCGACCTTGTCATAGGCGGCGTTTCTACGGCGGAATTTGACGACGAACACTGGGACGCGTATCGCAACGCAACCATAGGTTTCGTTTTCCAAAGTTACAACCTTATTCCGCACCTTACCGTACTTGAAAACGTCGAACTTGCTTTGAGCCTCGTGGGCGAAAAGAAGAAAGCACGCAGGGCAAAGGCGGTTGCCGCGCTTCACAAAGTCAATATGCACGAGCAAATCGACAAACGCCCCAACCAACTCAGCGGCGGACAAATGCAACGCGTCGCAATCGCAAGAGCCATCGTCAACGACCCAAAAATTATTCTTGCCGACGAGCCGACGGGCGCGCTCGACAGCGAACTGAGCGTTCAGGTTATGGACATTTTGCAAGAGATTTCAAAGAATCGTCTTGTCATTATGGTTACGCACAACGCCGAACTTGCCTATCAGTACGCAACGCGTATTTGCCGTTTCAAAGACGGTCAACTCGTCGAGGACACAAACCCGTACGACCCCGAAACCGAGATTGCAGAGCAACCCGAAACGGTTGAAGAAACTCTCGCGGTAGAGGCGGAAACGAGCGCGTTTGCAAATTCCACGACGGACGTAACCGAAACGGAAGTTGTCAAAACAAGCGTTTTAACAACTCAAAATGCAGAGATAAACACCCAAAACGAGCAAAACGAGGAAGAAAAGGGCAAAAAGAAAAAGAAGTCCAACCATAAGCGCAAAGTCGCTATGAGAAACGTCGGCGAGGAAACGAAAGCCTTGTTCGACAAACTCGGACTCAACAGCCTGTCGAAGAAGAAAAAGAAAAAAGACAAGGCGTTCAAGCCCACGTCTATGAGCGCGGGTATGGCGTTCGGATTGAGCCTTAAAAACCTCGTGTCCAAAAAACGCCGCACGTTGCTCACGTCCTTTGCGGGCGCAATCGGTATTATAGGTCTTGCGCTCGTTCTGTCCATTTACAACGGATTCAACCTCTACCTTGCAAGGATGGAAACCGAAATGCTCTCGGGCGTTCCTCTCGGCGTTTATCAATACAACGTATCCAGCAACGCCATTATGGATTTGATGACGAGTATGATGGACAAGCCGTCCGAAGACCCGAGTCTTTATCCCGACTCGGACGACATCACCGTTTCGAGCAGTTCGAGCAGTACGGCTGCAATGATGATGTTGATAAATTCCGTCGTCAAATCCTTTATGACGGGCGTTCAAAAGAACGATTTGACCGAAGAATTTGCCGACTATATGAAGGCGATGCCCAAGGATTACTACACGGCGATGAGCATATCCTACGGCTTGCGATACAACCTTGTCAGAAAGACGTACGACAAGGACGGCAACGTCGTGTACAAGGACGCTTCGCAACAACCGCAACCGCTCACCACTACGGCGTGCGCCACGACGGTTTTGGGTGAAAACGGCTTGCAGGCAAAATACTGGCAAGAACTCGTTGCGGACGAGAACGTTATGATGCGTTCTTACGATTTCATCGGCGAGGGAAGCAGATTCCCGCAAAACAAAAACGAAATTTTGTTGTGCGTAGGCGCAGACAACAGCATTAGCAATTCGGTGCTTTCCGCGTTCGGAATCGAACTTTACGAAAAGAACGAAGACGGCACTCTCAAAAAGGGCGAGGACGGCAAACCCATAAAAATCGACACCGCAAAAGTGTCTTACGAATACTTCTTGGGTCAGACGTTCAAACTCGTCGACAACGATTCCTATTACACCTACGACGAAAGCACGGGAACGTACGAAAATCTCGGTCTCGGCGAAGGCGACGAATCGAGCAGTGAAGGAAGCGGCGGTTTGAGCGATATGCTTCAAGACCAAAGCAAAGAGATGATGTGGGGTTACGACGATTCGGAAGAATCCCAACAAAAACTTCAACAAATGTACGACGGCTCTTCCGACGAAATCAAAATCGTGGGCGTTATCCGTGCAAAGAAGAACGCAGAACACGCATACGTCGGCACGTCGCTTTGCTATTTGCCCTCGCTTGCCGAAAGCACTCTCGAAAGCGCGGCGAACAGCACTTTCACGCAACGTCAGGTGGAACTCGACAAAACCAACGGCGACGGCAGAAAAAAGACGGTTTTCGGCGTTCGTTTGGACAACAAAGAGATAAACGAAGGCAATATGATGCTCGCAACGGTCGCCAACACGCCCGCGCTCAAATACACCTATTTTATGCGTGCGATCGGCGCGGATAAGAGCCCGTATTACATCACCGTTTTCCCCAACGACAGCGACCAAAAGACAAATTCGGGCAACTATATTTCCGCTTGGCAAAAGTCCGGCAAGGGTAATCTCGGCTACTTTGACGTGTCCGAAATGTTCCTCGTCAATATGCGCAGCACGCTCGACCTCGTGTCCGCAATGCTCATAGCCGTTGCCGCAATATCCCTCGTCGTATCCACCGTTATGATCGGCGTTATCACGTCCAACTCGGTCGTCGAGCGCACTCGTGAAATCGGTATACTTCGTGCAATCGGCGCGCGCAAAAAGGATATTCGCAATGTCTTCATCGCCGAAACTTCCATCATCGGTCTGTGCAGCGGACTTATCGGCATTGTCGTAACCTATATCCTTTGCCCCATCTTGTCGCTTATCATCAAAGCGGTCACCGGCATCGGCTCGCTCTTGCACTTCCATCCGCTTCACGCCCTCATTCTCGTATGTTTGAGTTTGGCGTTGACCGTAATTTCGGGTATAATTCCTGCGATTATGGCGTCGCGGAAGAATGTTGTGGACGCCCTACGCGTAGATTAAAACTGTGCTAAATCGCGCCTAACTTTGTCAGCACCCCTTGCCTGTCAACTCATTTACACTTAGTAAATTAGGGTTGCCATTCAAGGGGTGCTTTCGCGTTATGCATCGATTTAGCGCAGTTTTAATTTCAATCTCTTTTTTATTTTAGCGCGACCCCAATTTTCTATTTTTTATGGTTAAAGGATTCAAATTTTCCATTTATTATCAAAAAAT
>URTQ01000132.1 GCA_900550855.1 uncultured Eubacteriales bacterium | reverse complement strand
CCCGAAAAGAGTGCAGAGGGGGAACGGCGGTAGGGGAAACACGTGAGGAAGGGGGAAGTTTTATTTTTTGAAATAAATATAAACACAATATCACTGTGCCGCGGGCACAATCGTAGGTGCATATGAACTACAATGGCGAAGGCGTACACGCTCTCGTGTGCGCGGTTGAGGACTTGTCAAACTCAAACCTAATTTTCGTTGACAGAAAACTTAAACCCGTCTTGAAATGTCTGGCGTTTTATCCCGAATTTCGTTCGGTGCTTTCAAAATGCAGTCAGGGTTTCGATTACGAAGCGGAAAAGAAAAAAGCCTGCGCGAAACTCGGCGACAGCGACGTTTTCAGACTTCCCAAAAATCCCAAAACGCTCGTTGCGCTCGTGTCGAATATGCTCGTCGAGTTTGACGCGGACGGCATGGACGTCGTAGGTTTTTCGTCCAAGTATTTCCCCGAAGAAACGAAACAGGCAAGTTTCGAGCAATTCTGTTTGCGAGTGGTCGAGCCTTTCAAACTCGCGCTCGTATCGCTGGTTGTGGACGGCATAGAGGAAGAGCCGCAAGCCGTCGAACGCACGGTGGAATTTGCTTCGAGCGGACTGCATCAACAGACGGAATATCTCATCGTCGCAATGTACAACACGCTTCAAGAAGCGGATATGGACGAGGGCGAAAGAGCGGAATTTATGGTTATGCTCGAAGGTTTTGCGGCGGCTCTCGACGCAAGAGATTCGCTTATGATAAAGGCGATTTGGACGGGGCTCAAAAAGGCTTTGAACGCAAGAAAACTTTGCGCAAAGGAAGTCGACAAGACGAGCGAGGTGCTTCGCCTCTATCTCGTCACAAAATAACGATATATGCGAAAAGCGGGTTTTATCTTTCGATATTGCAACGATAAAACCCGTGTTTTTATAAAAAAGGGAAAATTATGAAGGCAAAAAGAATCATAATCGCGTGCGTTTTGATTTTGTGCGTGCTATTATCCGCGCTTGCGCTTTTTGCGTGCGACGATAAGGACGGCAAGCAGAAAAACGACAAGGCGATAATTTACGTCACGGCGTTGTTCGGCGGCGGACTTTACGACAAGCAGACGGGCGAAGCGGTTTGGGAACCTTTCAAAACCGAAGTGGACGCAGTGAAAGTTATGAAAGGCGAGATGTCGATAGACGATTTGGCAACGCATTTTCAGGACGAACTTTCCGACATCGTGAAACTCGTGGGTAGTGCGATAGGCTACAAAGAGGGCAGTTTGCTTTGGAATCTCACTCTCGACAACGAGGGCAATTCCTACAATCCGAACATCGTGCCTGCAAACGGATTGCCGAAAGACGCAAACGGCAAGGTGCTTGACGTAAGTTACGGCGCGTTCGGAATTTACAAGAATTTCGTCGACAACATTCAAGCCGACTACGGCGACCGCTACGACGTTATGGTCTACAATCAGGACTGGCGTATGTCACCGGCAAAGAGCGCGGCGGAACTTGAAAGTTTTATCGAATCGAGCGGTTACAAAGAAGTCATATTTATGTCGCACAGTATGGGCGCGCCCGTTGTGAACAACTATCTTGCAAGAAGCGAAGCAAATCGCAACAAGGTCAAACTGTATATGGGATTTGCGCCCGCAACGCTCGGCTCGTTCGACGCTTTGGCGGCTATGGCTTGCCCCGACGTGTACGTCGACAACTTCCTCGGCGGTATGGATTTGAGCGGACTTCCCGTTGACGTGTACGCAATCGTGGACGACGTCGTAAACGGCAAACTCGGCGACTTCTTCCGCAACAATATCGGTCTTATGTCCCTCGTTCCGTCTTGGCAACTGATAAGTTCGGACCAGTACGACGAGCAAAACCCCGCAATCACCGTTGACGGAAAGGCTATCGAAACAAAAGAAGAACTTTACGACCTCTACAAATCTATGCGTTGGGCAAAATACCTCTTGCCGCGCACCAAAAAGGAAATCAGAGAATCCGAAGACGGCGCAGAGTACGCAAGAGTTAAGGCGCAAGAAGGTCAACCTGCGGACAAATACGGCGACCGCCTCAAAGACTTTGCCGCAAACCTCGACGAATATTTCGACAATATGTTCGTTGACGGCAAGATTGCAAGCGAAAAGGTCAATTCCTATTATTTCCTCGGCACTGGCGGTAGCAAGACTATCACAAATCTCGAACTCACCACGCAAAAGGACGAGGACGGCAACGTGCTCTACGACGACTACGGTTGCGTGAAGTACACCTACAAACTCATAACGGCGGGCGGCGCGCAAGACAAGTGGGGCGACGGCACTGTGCCGTATTACAGTTCAATCGGCGGTAACACCGCAACGCCCGAATATATAGCCGCGCTCGGCGACAGACTCGTCGAACTCGACGGCGAAAATCACGGTATGGTCGGCGTGGACTGGGATTTGCTCGGACCGTACGTCAAGGAACTCTTGAATAGATTTGCGTAAACCGCAAAAGCATAAGCAATGCTTAAACCGCAATAGAAAACATAAGGATTGTTTGGTTATATTATATATTTTATAGAATAATATAAAAATCGAACGAATCGTTCGCTCGGATATTAAAACGCCGAAAATCACTCGGCAGGACCGATATCCGAGCAAATAGACAAATAACGATAATTAAAGACAAAAAAAGACGAACTTCGACAGAGTTCGTCTTTTTTCATATAAAATCAACAATATTTCGTTTGTTATAATTGAAACGCGCAAAAGTTATCTGTCGAGAAGATAGTCGCAGGAAACGTCGAAATATTCTGCAATTTTGCGTACCATATCGAGATCGGGTTCTCTGCTTCCCGATTCCCAAAAACTGACGGTTTGGTTGCATACCCCCAAAGCGTCGCCCAGTTGCCGTTGAGAGAGGTGATTCTCTAAACGCAACCTTTTTAACGTTATTCCGAAAATGTTGTTTTGCATATCGTATGTAGTTTATTTGAATTTTCCAACAAATTGTTGACTCCTACAAAATGTAGGATATAATACGTTCGAAAATTTTAGATACTTCCACATAATATTGATGTACAAAAATCAAAAAGTGTATAACTATCTAAATTTTCAAATGCTTGACAATTTTCCGTTTGGGGTGTAAAACATTGTGCGCAAGGGGAAAATCGGTGAAAATTTATGATATTTTGTTGCGAAAGCAATGAAATAGAATGACTATATTGGAGGATCATAGTTATGAAAAACAACAAAGCATTGATTGCATTGTTTGTTGCGGTGATTGTGTGTTTGACGTGCTTGTTCACGGCTTGCAACGACTCGCAAGACGCAAGAGATCCGCAAATTGTCGCAATCTACAACAGTTACGTTGCAGACGCGGCGGAAAAGGGCGAAACCCCGCTGTCTTATGAAGAATGGCTCAACAGCATCAAGGGCGCAAAAGGCGACACGGGTGCTACTGGTGCAAAAGGTGACACCGGCGCACAAGGCGAGCAAGGTATTCAAGGCGAAAAGGGCGAGAAGGGTGACAAAGGCGACGACGGCAAAGACGGCGTAGACGGAAAATCCGCATACGAACTCTGGAAAGCGGCAAACCCCGACAGCACTTTGACTTTGGCACAATGGCTTGAAAGCCTCAAAGGTTCTGACGGTCAAAACGGAACGAACGGAACTGACGGAACGAACGGTACCAACGGCGTGGACGGCAAGTCCGCATACGAACTTTGGAAAGAAGCAAATCCCGAAAGCACTCTCACGTTAGAGCAATGGCTCGAAAGCCTCGTCGGCGCACAAGGTCCGAAGGGCGACAAGGGTGACAAAGGCGACACGGGTGCTACGGGCGCACAAGGCGAACAAGGTATTCAAGGCGAAAAAGGTGACAAAGGCGATAAGGGCGACACGGGTGCTACGGGCGCACAAGGCGAACAAGGTATTCAAGGCGAAAAAG
>URTQ01000131.1 GCA_900550855.1 uncultured Eubacteriales bacterium | reverse complement strand
GTTTGGGGATTTTTTGCATTTATTTCTCCTATATACGAGCCAACGCTCGTAAAAAAATGTTATTACAATATTAAAGTGTAGGATTGAAAGTGTATTTGTCCGTTGCCGACTTTTCGTCGGCAACGGCTTAAAAGCAAGTAAATTATTTTGAAAGTTTGTCAAGAACCAAAACTTTTGTTTCTTCGCCGTCGAAGTCCGCTCTGTCGAACTCTACGGTCGTCGAGTCGGCATAAACGATGTTTTCGTCGTCGAAAAGCGACAAAAATTCGTTGACTTTGTCAATGTCGAACTCGCAGTCTTTGGTCTTGTAGTGCATAGGAATCACGACGTCGGGCATAATGCGGTCAACGTATTCCTTTGCTTCCTTTGCGTCTATCGTGTAGTTTCCGCCGACGGGAATCATAAGGATGTTCACGGGCATAATGGATTCAACCAAAATCGCGTTGCATTCCTCACCGATGTCGCCCATATGGCACACGTCCACGCCGTCCATACGATATTTGAAAATGAGGTTATCCCCTCTCAGACTTCCCTTCTTGTCGTCGTGATAGGAACGACTTGCAAGAATGTGAACGCCGCCGATTTCGTATGCGCCGGCTCTGTTGAGAACGGTAGGATCGCCGCTCACTTTCGATACGCAGCAATGGTCATTGTGAGCGTGGGACACGGTTACGATGTCCGCTTCGACGTCGGGCATTTCATATCCGACATAAGAATGGTAAGGGTCGGTTACAATCTTCGTTCCCGTGCTTTCTTCAAGCAGAAACGACGAGTGACCAAGCCAAGTGATTTTCATTTTTTACTCCTTTTTTCGTCAACCGTTGAGCCTTTCCACAAGTTCGCGAATTTTTTGCGACGGGTCAAGCAAATTTGCAACGGACTCGTTGACGTTTGCCGCAGCAATTATATACGAGATATACTTCGACAAATCGGCTTCCACAAACCATTCGCATTCTTTGAGTTCGGGAATGCGATAGGTAAGGTTCGTTGACAAAACCGCGTCGAAAATACCTTCTTCGTAAGCCTTGTTGAATTTTTCCACGCCTTCGGTGAAGAGCGAGAACGTAGCGGCGAGGAAAACTTTCTTTGCGCCCTTCTCTTTTATTTCTTTTGCGAGTTTGAGAATGGAATCGCCAGTCGCTATCATATCGTCTGCGACAAACACGTTCATACCCTCGACGTTTGCGCCGATGTATTCGTGGGCAACGATGGGATTGCGACCGTTGATAATCGTGGAATAATCCCTTCTCTTGTAGAACATACCGAGGTCGAGTCCGAGTACCGACGCGTAGAACACGTTTCTCGTCATTGCGCCTTCGTCGGGCGAGATGACCATAAGGCTGTCCTTTTGAAGTTTGACGTCGGGGAAACGTCTTGTGAGGCATTTGAGAATCTGATAGTGTGCAAAATAGTTGTCGAATCCCATAAGAGGAACGGAATTTTGCACTCTGGGGTCGTGAGCGTCGAACGTTATAATGTCCGTTACGCCCATACTTTCAAGTTCTTGAAGCATTTGAGCGCAGTCGAGGGATTCTCTTGCGCTTCTTCTATGCTGGCGTCCGCCGTAGAGCATCGGCATAATGACCGTGATGCGAGCGGGTTTGCCCGTACAGGCACATATTATGCGTTTGAGGTTTTGAAAATGCTCGTCCGGCGTGAGCGGAATTTCTTTTCCGAAGAAGGGATAAGTTACACCGTGATTGCCCGGGTCGCAGATGATATACAAATCTTTGCCGCGAACGGTTTCGTAGATTATGCCTTTTGCGTCGCCGTTGGTGAAACGCGGACAGTCGGATTTGAGAATAAAGGTGTCTTTATGCAGTTTTTTTCCGAGATGCGATTCGCTAAACAGCGTGATGAGTCTTTTGTCGATGAGTTGTGCAAGTTCTTCCGCGCCGGGTGTAGCGATAAGCGCGATAGGCGCGCTGGGCGTCTCTGTATAAACTGAAAAATCCGGTGTCATTTGTGCCTCCGTAGGTTGTAAAAAAAAGTATAGCAAATATTTTTCGCCTTGACAATCATAATCAATCAACAAAAAAATATTATTTTAAGATTAAATGTCGAGAATTTCCACGAGAATCGAGTTCATAACCGCCATGCCCTCTCTTTTCAACGAAACGTAGCCGTCTTTTCTATCGAAAAATCTTTCGAGTTCGTCGGGAACGCTCGGCATACGCTCGGCTTTTACGCCCTTTTTGGTGCGCAGAGCAAGCATAATTTCTTCCTCATACGCGGATTTTTCGTCGAGATTTTCCTCGTATTCGCGGCAGATTCCCGCATAAGATTTTGCGCTTTTCACTGCGTTTTTATACTCGTCGAGATTCTTGCAATTTGCAAATCGCACTTGATTTTCGAGCGAGTTTTCACCGTCCGAAGTTTTCAGAAACGAGTGCGCGCCCGCACCGAATCCGAGATATTCTTCCCTCGTCCAGTAACCGTAGTTGTGATAGGAAATTTTGCCGTTTTTTGCAAAATTAGATACTTCGTATCTATCGAAACCGCACTTTTGCGCCGTGTCGTAAGCAACGTCAAACAAATCTTGCGTTTCGTCGTCGCTCGGAACGGATATTCTGCCTTGCTTTATCAATTTTTCGAGCGAAGTGCCTTCTTCTATGCTCAACTCGTACATCGAAAGGTGTTGAACGAGCGGCGCAAGCGTTTCGACTTCCTCTTTTATTCTGTCCGCCGCGTCGAAAGGAAGTCCGATTATCAAATCCGCCGATACGTTGTCGAAACAGCGTTTTGCAAGTTTTATTTTCTCGATTGCGGTTTTCGAGTCGTGCAGTCTGCCTATCGCCCTCAAATTGTCGTCGAAAAGACTTTGCACGCCTATGCTGATTCTGTTTATACCCTCTTTGCGATACGCATTTAATTTTTCCTCGTCCAAACTTTCGGGATTGCACTCTATGCTAAACTCTTTTACGCCCGACAAATCGAAGTTTTTTGCAAGGTTTCGACAAAGATTTTCGATTTGACCGACGTCAAGCAAACTCGGCGTTCCGCCACCTATATATACGGTGTCGATTTTCGCCGCCGAAAACGCCCTGCCTGCAAGTTCGATTTCTCGATTTAATAAGGTTAGATAATCGAAAATCGCTTGTTTGTCGTGACAAGCGTATGAATTGAAATCGCAATATCTGCACTTAGATTTACAGAACGGAACGTGGACGTAAATTTGCATTTTTTCGTTTGAAAACCCCGAAAAATTTTGCGTTTTTCGGGGTTTGATTTTATTTGTTGGGGTCGACTTTGAGTATGGAAATAAACGCCTCGCTCGGCACTTCCACACTGCCCACTTTGCGCATACGTTTTTTGCCTTCTTTTTGCTTTTCGAGCAACTTTTTCTTTCTCGTTATGTCGCCGCCGTAGCACTTTGCAAGCACGTCTTTGCGCATTGCCTTCACCGTTTCTCTTGCAATGATTTTGCCGCCGACGGTGGCTTGAATGGGTATCTCGAAAAGTTGACGAGGTATGACGTCTTTGAGTTTTTCGGCAATGCCTCTGCCCCTTGCGTATGCGTTGTCTTTATGCACGATTATGGAAAGCGCGTCGCACATATCGCCGTTTATCATCATATCGAGGCGCACGAGGTCGCTCTTTTCGTAGCCGTCCATTTCGTAGTCGAGGGACGCATAGCCGCGCGTTCTCGATTTGAGGCTGTCGAAAAAGTCGTAAATGATTTCGTTGAGCGGCATACGATATATGAGTTGAACGCGGGTCGGGTCGATGTAACTCATATCCACGAACACGCCTCTCTTGCCCTGACAAAGTTCCATAATAGGTCCGACGTATTCGGGCGGCGTGTAAAGCGTTGCTTTGACAATCGGCTCTTCGATGCTCGCAATCTCGCTGGGATTAGGCAAAGCGGTGGGATTGTCGATGGTGAGTTTGTCGCCGTTCGTCTT
>URTQ01000130.1 GCA_900550855.1 uncultured Eubacteriales bacterium | reverse complement strand
AGTTGCAACGGCAGAAGTTGATGCTCACAACGATTCTTCGTCGTTCCATAAAATACGGCTCCGCCTGTCTACGAGCGACGTTTGGGCGGCTGCGAAACCGAATGATTCGTTGTCATTTAGAGCGTAAGCGTGGGAATCCAACGTAGCAAAATGAAGCTATTACCTTGCGGCTCGTGTTCCGTCTGCGAATAAGCACATTCCGTTAATAAGTACGCCTTGAATGAGTATTCGTCAAAAGTCCGCTCTACAAGTTCGCGGACGGTGGTTTTTTTGTCTAATCCTCTTGCTTATTAAAACCGCGATATTGAGATGAAGAACAAGAAAGACACGGTTTTAACTGGCTAAGGCTCTCAAATAGATGAAGAACAAGAAAACGCCCTCTCTGGTAGCAATCCTAACGTACATAAGCGTACGTGAATTGATAACAGAGGGGCGTTGACGCAGTTATTCGCTATTTGAGAGCCTTAGCCGAAGACGGCGAGAAGGAAACCTGCCGCCACCGCCGACCCGATAACACCTGCTACGTTCGGACCCATTGCATGCATAAGAAGATAGTTGCCTTTGTTGTATTGAAGTCCGACGGTGTTGGACACACGCGCCGCCATAGGCACGGCGGATACGCCTGCAGAACCGATGAGCGGATTAATTTTTCCTTTCGAGATGACGTAGAGCAATTTGCCGATAAGCAAGCCGCAGATTGTGGCAAGCACGAATCCTGCAAGACCGAGGAACACGATTTTGAGCGTGGACAAGGTGAGGAAGGTCGAGCCGACTGCGGTTGCGCCGACGGAAATGCCGAGGAACAACGTGACGATGTTCATAAGCGCGTTTTGCGCGGTGTCGCTGAGTCGTTCGGTTACGCCGCATTCACGCAAGAGGTTGCCGAACATAAGGCTTCCGAGCAGAGGCGCAACGGACGGCAAAAGCAAGGACACGACGATGGTGACGAGAATCGGGAAAATGATTTTCTCTTTCTTGCTGACCTTGCGGGTGGATTGCATAACGGTCATACGCTCTTTCTTTGTTGTGAGCAACTTCATAAAAGGCGGTTGCAAGAGCGGGATGAGAGCCATATACGAGTATGCCGCAACTGCGATAGGCGCAAGCAGTTCGGGTGCGAGCGACTTTGTAAGGAAGAGAGCCGTCGGGCCGTCCGCGCCTGCGATAATAGAAATGGATGCCGCTTGTCCGCCGGTGAATCCCATTGCCGCCGCGAGAATAAGCACGAGGTAGATGCCGCCTTGCGCCGCCGCGCCGAGAACGAGCGAACTCGGGCGAGAAAGCATAGGTCCGAAGTCGGTCATTGCGCCCACGCCGATGAAAATGAGGCAGGGATAAACGCCCGTCTTTACGCCTATGTAGAGCATATCGAGCAAGCCGCCGTGTTGCAAAACGTTAAGGTAATCTACGCCGTTTGCCACAGCCGCGTCACCCGTCCACCATTCGGGATGGAAGATTTTGTCGCCGTCGAGTGCAGGCAAGTTGGTGAGAAGCATACCGAACGCGATGCCCACGAGAAGCAACGGTTCAAACTGCTTTTTGATGCCGAGATAGAGGAAAAACAGCGCGACGATGATCATCACGATGGATTGCCATCCGCCTTCCTGACCGAAAAGATGGTAGCCGCTGCCGTTCCAGATATTCTTTAAGATTTCGCCTATATCCATACAAAACCTCTCAGTTCAATTCGCAAAGCGGTGAGCCGGTGCTTACGCTCGCGCCCTTTTGCACGAACACTTGACCGACTTTGCCGTCTTTATCGGCATAGATTTCGTTTTCCATCTTCATTGCTTCGAGGATAAAGAGTACGTCGCCTTTTTTGACTTGTTGACCGCTTGTCACCTTAACGGCGTTGATAGTGCCGGGCATAGGTGCGGTGACGGAATTTGCGCCTGCGCTTGCGGGTGCTGTCGCCACGGGTGCTGCGGCGGGTGCGGCGGGTGCGACTTCTTGCGTTGCCGCAACGGGCGTCGCCTGAGGAAGCGCGGCTTCGTATTCGGCTTGAATGACAGCCTCGCCCTTTTCAACTTCGACTTCGTAAATCTTTCCGTTTAACGTAACTTTGTAAATCATTTTTCTTCGTCCTCTACTCTCTTGATGGATTTGAAACGCAACTCGTTGAGAGGCGTATTGGTTTGGTCTGCGACGATCGCCATAATCATAGCGGCGTCGCGCTCGTCGGTGTTGATAAGTTTAAGTTCGCCGCAAGTGCCTTTTGCGAGGGGGTGCTCAACGGTTTCGGTTTCCTCTTTCTTATCCTTTTTCCAGAACGTCATTTTCGCTTTGAGATTCTGCACTTTTTCGTTCCATTCGGGGTGTTTTTCTTTGAGTTTTTCGCTTCCGTCAAAGATTTTGCCCACGAGCGATACGATAAGCATAAGCAGAATAAGAACGATGAAAACCACCACTACGCCGATGAGCGCAAGCAAAAGCGCGTCGGTGACTTTGAGGGGGTCGTTCTTGTTCAAAATTCCGCAAAGTAGGATGTTATTCATATTTCACCTCTTATTCTTCGACGGGGGAAATGGTGTATTTGACCACTTTTTCTTCTTTTGCCTTGCGAGCGGCGAAGTACTTTTCGGTCACTTGCGGGAAAAGAATGTAGGAAAGCACGTCCTCGTCGTTCTTTGCAACGCCTTTGAGTTCCTCTTTGGTCTTTTCAAAGACGGGTTCGAGCGTATCGGCGTATCTGCCCTCGATGGGTTTCTCGTCGCCGAGTGCCTTCTTCATAACTTCGGGATTGATGGGCGCGGGCGAAGTGCCGTACTCGCCTCTGCAATACGCTTTGACTTCTTTTGAAATATTTTTGTATCTCTCGCCGCAAAGCACGTTGTTGGTTGCCTGAACGCCGACCATTTGGCTCATAGGCGTAACGAGCGGCGGATAACCTAAATCCGCTCTGACCTTCGGCGTTTCGATAAGCACTTGCTCGAATTTGTCCATAGCGTTTTGCGCTTTGAGTTGGGAAACGAGGTTCGAGAGCATACCGCCGGGCACTTTGTAAGTGAGAGCGTCGGTGTCGGTCGTGAGCATCTTGGGATTGAGCGTGCCGTCTTTGAGGTAGCCGTCTCTTATGGGCTTGAAGAAGTCGTTGACTTGTTTAAGCACATCGTCGTTAAGACCCGTTTCGTAACCGAGTTGTTTGAGGGCGATATTAATCGTTTCGGTTGCGGGTTGGCTCGTGCCGCCGCTGAAACAAGAGGTTGCGGTGTCGATGACGTCGACGCCCGCCTCGATTGCCTTCATATAGGTCATATACGCCATACCCGTGGTGCAGTGAGTGTGCAAAACGACGGGGATTTTGACTTCGTTTTTGATTGCGCCGATAAGTTCGTACGCTTCGAGCGGGGTCATCGTGCCTGCCATATCCTTGACGCAGACGGTTGAAACGCCCATTTCTTCGAGTTGTTTTGCGAGTTTTGCAAAAGCGTCGAGAGTGTGAACGGGGCTTTGCGTGTAACTGATTGCGCCCGACACCGTCGCGCCGCACTTGATTGCGGTTTTGGTTGCGGTTTCGAGATTGCGCACGTCGTTGAGCGCGTCGAAAATACGGATAACGTCGATGCCGTTGTCAACGGATTTTTCAACGAACATCTTGACGATTTCGTCGGGATAATGCTTGTAGCCGAGAAGGTTTTGACCTCTGAGCAACATTTGAAGTTTCGTGTTGGGCATAGCCTTGCGAATGTCGCGCAAACGCTTCCACGGATCTTCGTCGAGATATCTCAGACAAACGTCGAAAACCGCACCGCCCCAGCACTCGACAGAGTAGTAACCCGCTTTGTCCATCGTGGGAAGAATGTCGGCAAATTTAGAATACGGCAAGCGCGTTGCAATCAAAGATTGATTTGCGTCGCGAAGGACCGTTTCGGTAAAAAGAACTTTCTTTTGAGCAAATTCTTTTTTCATTATATAGCC
>URTQ01000129.1 GCA_900550855.1 uncultured Eubacteriales bacterium | reverse complement strand
GGACAAATAGATATTAGGTCGCTCGTACAAAAGCGCACGAAGTGCGCTACCAAGCAGATAATTTGGCGAAACTGTGGTGGGATTTTTCGTCCTTCTCGGATTTGATAGCGCAAATTCTCTGCGAGGTAGTAATGTGAAAAACAAGACGATAAAAACGCGCAAAGCGCGTAAATCAAGCAAACGATATTGCGAAACTGCGGTGTGAGTATTTATCCGTGCTTGAACTGATAGCAAAATATCGTTTGCGCGAAGAGATGTAAAAATTTACGCAAATAAAAGAGCGGCCGAATTGATATTCGGTCGCTCGTACAAAAGCGTAAATTTTTACATGTGTGTCGTCTTATCCTCGCCGATTCCGATCATTCCGTCAACGACGTATTTCTTACCGTTGGTGTCGGTGACGTAGCCGCTTATCGTGCCGTAGGGAAGCGCGTAGTAGCAAAGCACGGGAATGGGCATATAGAACACTTGATTGATTTCAAACTTGATGTCCACAAGTCCTTTGCCTGCTTCGTCTTTGACGTACCATACTTTCGCTTTCTTCTTGCCGTTTTCGTGCGTGAACACGACGGGTGGCATCGGGAAGGATTCGTCGTCAACCCAAATGACGTTTTCGTTGTACTGATGTTGGTCGACGGATTGATTGCGAGTGAGGTTGAAAGCAAAGTATTTCTTTTCGCCGTCCACGTCGATTTGACCCATAGTGGTGAGCCAGTCGTAGTGAGCGTTGAAAGGATAGTAACCCTTGTGGTCGTCGATGATGCCCACCGAGCGTTCGTTTGTGGTGTACACCTTGTCGTTGAGGGTTATCGTGCCGCTTGCTTTGAAGAAGTCCTTTTCGCTGTACAAAGCGTTTTTGAAAGAGCCGTCCTTGTTTCTTGCAAGGGGCATAACGCCGTTTGCAAGAGGGGATATGCGCTCGAATCCGATATCGATTGTGAACTCGCCGTTTTTGCCTTTGGTGAATCCTTTTGCGTGCGCTTTGCCGTTCATAAAATCGTTTTCGATTTTATACTCGCTGTTTTTGGTCTTGCAGTAGCAGTAGTCGTCCACGAGTTGAGAAGCGACGTGCGCTTTCTTTTTGGGAACGAGGTTGCGCCAACTGTAAATTTTGTTTTCCTTTTTGTCGTACCAAACGAAGATGGAAAATCCCATCGGACCGGTGTTGTACACCGCGCTGATGAGCGCGCCCTCGTCCATATGGACTTCGAACGCTTCCCATTCGACGAGTCTTGACGGCTTCATAAAGTCGGGCATATTCTTTCCGCAGGGCTTTACGGCGTCGAGAAGATTGAGATTTTTGAAAGGCGCGTCGAAAGTGCCGAAATGCACTTTGCCGTTTTCCACGATAGAGTCGGGCGTGGGGGCGGGCATACGCGTCGAACTGATGTAATCGGGTATATTATTCATTCCTTTTCCCCCTTTGTATTATATTCAAATTGTAACATAATAGTTTTACGCGCGCAATACACTCGCGCGATTTTCTTGCACAAACGTACGATATTTTTCTTTTATGCGGCGTATTCGGACAAAAAGTAGCGCAATTTCGGCGCGGTTAAGATTATTTTCGATTTCGGATATGATTTTCCGAGTTTTTGGCAACAATACACGAATAAAAGAAGGAGATATTTATATGGCATTCAACCCCTTTGAACAAAAACCCGAAAACATCGAAAAACTCTTTTGCGACTGGAAAACTATGTATCCGCAAAGTTATTCCAAAAACGACGTGAGTCCGTTCACCAAACTTCGCTGTATACTCACGAACGGCGCGGAATACGAGGCGGTGTGGTTTTCGCATCAATTCTTCCGTCATTGCGCCGACAACGATTTGAGAAGGGAACTCGCGCTTATAAGAAAGAGCGAGCAAGCGCAACAAAAGATAGGCGCGTGTGTAAAGCCCAAAGACGAAACCGTGCTCGAAACCACGATAGGCTACGAGCAACTCGCAGTCGAACTCACTGCAATGCTTGCAATGCGCGAGCCGGATAAGAGGGTGAAAGACGCGCTTGATTTCGCACTTTTAGAGGACTTCGACCACTTGTATCGCTATGCGGATTTGCTGGATATGGAACACGGCGTACACGCCGAAAATCTTGTGGGCGACCTCACCGAAATTATGCCCGCGCGCCCCACGATAACCCACCACCGCTACCCGAAAGACGAGGTGAAAAAGCCCGTCGATTTCAAAAAGGCGAACCCGATAACCAAACTCGACGTTGCAATAATCACTGCCGCCGAACAGCAAACGATGAATTACTATATGAATCAGTGCGGATTCTACGAAACCGACCTCGGCAGACGTTTGTATCAAGAAATCGCAATGGTCGAGGAACAGCACGTTTCGCAATACGGCTCGCTTATGGACGTAAAGCAAAGTTGGCTCGAAGGGTGGCTCTGTCACGAGTATACTGAGTGCTACGTCTACTATTCCTGCTACAAGGACGAAACGGACAAGCATATCAAAAAGATTTGGGAAACCTGCCTCTTGCAAGAAATCGCGCACTTGCACAAAGCCGCCGAGTGCTTGCAAAAGTACGGCAAAAAGGAATGGCAAGAAGTCATACCCGACGGCAATTTTCCAGAACTGTTGGCGTTCAAATCCACAAAGAACTACGTTCGCGACGTCATTGCGAACACGGCGTGCAACACGGCGCACAGAGAGGGTTACGTTTGCGTAAACGACCTTGACGATTCGGCAGAATTTTTCAAGTATCAAAAGATTGTCAACGCCAACGAAAAGATGACGCCCAGTCACAGCGTAATCGAAGCGCATATAGACAAATGCGGCGAAGACTATCGCTACGAGGACAGTCCCTCGCCCATCGAGTCGCTTAGACAAAGAAACAAAGACAACACCACGCTCGGCAGAGTAAAGAATTGCAAATAATCGCAATATAAGCACTTTATACAGGCAAAACGCAATAATAAAGCGTGCGTTTTGTCAAAATCGAAAATCGCGCGCACCGTTCGCGCGATTTTTCGTATGCGCTGCATAATAGGTTGAAATAATCAAAAACGTTTGCTATAATTATAAAGAGGTGCGATATGAAACTCAACGAAAAGTTTTTTCACGCAGGCGCAAACGAGCCTGAAAACGTGCAAGACGTTCTTGTCGAAAACGAAAAAATAGTGTGGAACGGCAAGCCGCAAAAGAAAGCGTTCGTTCTCAACAACGTTTTGAAAATGCTTCCGATTGCGATTATCTGGATTGCGTTCGATTCATTTTTCATTGCTATGGTCGCAATGAATTTTTCGGATTTGCCGCCCGTCGCCATTCCGTTTCTTTGCATATTTTTCGTCGCGCATCTCACGCCCGTTTGGGTTTGGATTTACAATTGCGCAACCGCAAGCAAACGCCACAAAAACACCGAGTACGCTTTTACCGACCAACGCATTGTCGTTCGCAAAGGCTTGATTGCCGCCGACTTCAAAAGCATTTGGTACAAGGACGTCGCCGCCGTGAATCTTCGCTACGGACTCGTTGACAAACTCGTCAAGGTGGGCGACATCTACGTCACTTCCGTAGGCAAGGCAACCGTCCTCGAAGATTTGGACAATCCTGCCACCGTCGAGGCGATTTTGCAAGACCTCATATCTTCTCAAAAGGCGGACGTTTCCTACACGGACAACGCAAAGGTTACCTACGTCAAGTGCAAGTATTGCGGCACGAAAAATATCGAAGGGAAGAGCGCGAATTGTTCCTCTTGCGGCGCGCCCCTCGATTGACCTCATAATCGCATACATATAAACGCATAACGAAAACAACGCAAGCAACGACTGCCAAGCATAATCGCACGCAAACAATCGATTGCGAATAGTCACGCTCAATAACCGTACGCGCGCAAACAAAGCTTCGGGGGTGGTTTTTTTTGTTTTTCTTTTTGTAATAATCTTGTTTTGGTTAATAGATATTAAAATTTACG
>URTQ01000128.1 GCA_900550855.1 uncultured Eubacteriales bacterium | reverse complement strand
GCAGTTTCGCAAGATTATCTGCTTGGTGAGTGCGTGCTTTGCACGCGAGCGGAATGTTTGAAACCGATTCTTCCGCAATTATTAATTATTCATTATTCATTATTAATTAAAAAACGTGCCGTTAGGCACGTCACCAAGCAATGCTCTTGACAACACGCAAAAACTGCGTGTTGTCATTGCATTAGCGACGATTTTATTTTAGTTTTCCGAGTCCAATCGAATAGCCTTGCGCTTTGCCGAGTTCCTTTGCGCTCTTTTTGTCGAGAAGTTCCACGCAGCGAATGAACGTGCAGATTTGCTCGCAGGCGAGGGCGGAATTGTATTTGTCCATATGGTGATTGTCCGCAATCGAGCACAGATAATCGGGTGCGGTGACGAGGGCGATTTCGGGAATACGCTTGTTGAAAAGAGGTTGACCCTCGCCGAAGTGAAGCATATTGTGACCGCGAAGGGTCATCGTGCGTACGACGTCGCGCTCTTTTATCGCCTCGTAGTAGATATCGTCAACGGTTTTGTTGCCCGTATACACGATTTCAACGTCAACGGGATTCGTTTGCGTATACACGCCGTCAACGTCTTTCCATTCGGTGCAACCGAGATGTTCGACCGCGCAACCCGCAACCGCTTTCAAACCGCCTTTTTTGCCTTTCCAAACCTGCTTGTTGTCTGCAAGGAATTTTGAAGTCGCTTGGTCCGTACCCGTGCGGAAGGATGGCAAACGGAAGTGACCCGTGACGAATGCGAAAACGAGATTTCTGTCGGTGGGGTGCTTCGTGAAGTATTCCATCATACGCAAAAGACCGATTGCGCCGTTTTCCTCACAGAAGTTGCAACCGTCGGTGTGCGTGTTGATAATAATCGCTTCGTTTGTTTCCTTTTTGCCCTTGATGACGGTGTAGAAGGATTGAGTTTTTGCGTCTTGAAGCGTGCCTTCGAGGGTGAGCGTCGCGCTCTTTTTGGCTTTTGCGGCTTCGAGCACGGCTCTGCCGTCCGTTTGGTTGACCCAAACCATAGGCACTTTGAGGTAGTGAAGAATGAAGTTGAGCACTTGCCCCTCGACCATTTGGTCGGACATATCTTCCCAAATGCAAATCATACCTTTCATACCAGCAAGTTGCGCCGCCCAGAACGTGAGCAGAGTTTTGACGAAAGAGGTGCTTACAGGACCTCTGTAACTCTTTTCTATTTCGAGGTCGCTCGGCAAGGATTTACGCTTGTCGAACGCGATTTTACTGCTGATTTTCGAGAGATTTTTGATGTGACAGACGGCGATTTTGCCTCTTGCTCTTTGGAATCCGAGCGGGTGATTGCCGACGACAACGAGTTTGCCGCTCACGCCTTTGTCGGTGGTAAGACCGCTGTACGGGAAGGGCGAGGAAACGTGAACTTGTTTTCCGTCAACCACGAGCGAGCAATTTTTTGCTTCCCAGCGTTTGAAAGTGTAAGGGGTGACTACGGTTTCAAGCCCCATATTTGCGATTTGCGCCTTTATCCATTCGCAAAACTCGTTTTGCGCGTCCGTGCCCGTGAGGCGAATGCCGAACGCGTTCATAGTGTTCATATCTTCGTCCACTTTTTTAGGGTCGAAATATTTCGTAACGTCCATAATTTTCTCCTTCCATATCCGATTGCCGATAATTCGTAAAAATATATCGATATATCTAATTGTAACACATTTGTAGGATATGTCAATGTCCGATATGACATAACTTGCTTCGACAATAATCGAGTACAGAATAAAAAAACGAGTTGAATATCAACTCGTTCAATGTGTGCTTTTTAGGTTGCCGATTAAGCGGCTTCGCTTACGGCTATGCGGTTGTTAGGCATAAGGCGCATAAGGAAGTATTGTATCGTCATCGTAAATCCAACCGAACAAAAGACGTATACTTGCGCGATCGAAGAAATCGGGTAGGGACGATCGATTATACCTTTGAGATTGGCGTCTTTGATCATAAACAGCGACGATATGAGGACGTATGCAAGCATACCCACCGAAATCATCCCCTGTTTTGGGTTCCTATACAGCGTGGTGAGGAAAAACAATACTTCCGTGACGAAAAACATTATGAATCCCACCATAGCGACGGTGTTGTGAATTTGGCGCAAACGGTCGTATTTTTCGGCAAGTTCGCCCTCTACTTCGAGCCACGGAACCGAAATCCCCGCCGTGAGAATCGCCATGCTTAACAAACTTAGTCCCAAGAAAAGAATACGCAACTGTTTCGAGTATTGACCTGCGTCGAGGCACATTTTCATTGCGAGAATAAAACCTGCGACGAACAAAAAGCCGTAAAAAAGAATGGCAGGCATATTATTCTCTCGATATGCGATGAAAGAGAGCGATTTGTATATGGGGCGTTGTTCGCCGAGTGTGCAGCAAAATGCCGAAATAACAGGGAAAACCACGCACCAAAACGCAATCAGCACGAGTTCCATCACTTTGGAATGGTTCTTTAAGTATTTAGGAAGGGAAGCATTGTCGTTGAAAACTTTCATAGCAAATCACCTTATTCATACAAACTATATATTATTTATATCATACGGGTGTGCGAAATTCAACGACAATGCGCAATTTTTTCTACATTAAAGCTTATTTTTGAATCGGAATTTGAATTTCGGTCAAATAATCGTCCTCGTTTTCGGAATCCCAGCAGCCGTGAATGTAAACCTCGCGGATTTTGCCAGCTATCTTGTAGCCGTGTTCTTTTGCGTATCCGACGGCGTACGCATAGGCGTCGCCGAGATTTTTGTATGCGCCTCGATGCTCGACGGTGAGCGCGTCGATTGCGGCGATAGTCTTGAATTTTATGTTTTCGCTTTCTTTGCCGAATTTTTCAACTGCTTCGACGTATTCGAGTTCGACGTTGTTTTCCTGATATTCGGGCGCTTCGTACGTTATGAAACAATAGTTTTCGCATTTCAAATCGGGATTGTTTTTCGTCGCTTCCGCTCCGGCGTCGAGAACGAACGTGAAGAGGTCTTTCATACTGTCGATAGTGCCGTGACGATAGTATACGTTATAGGACGGAATTTGCTTTTCGATTGCTTGATATTTTTTCATGGTATCTCCTTTTTTCATCTTTTCGATGAAGTCGTCAATTTGAAGCAAACGTCTGTTCATGTCCTCGATTTGACAACGTAAACCCGTCTTTTGCGCGCAAAGCACGGATTGCAAGTCGTTTGAGTCGAGTGCGGTTTTCACATCGTTTACGGAAACTCCGAATTCTCTCAGTTGCCGTATGAGCGCAATTTTTTCAAGGTCGTCGATCGAATAAAACCTGTACCCGTTGTCCTCGACGTAGGATGGTTTGAAAAGACCTATTTCGTCGTAGTAACGCAAGGTTTTTATTGTGGTTTTGCTCAACTTTGAAAATTCACCGATTTTGAACATAATTCACCTCATTACGGGCAGTCTAAAACCTCCCGTAACGGGAGAGTCAAGCGGTTTTTTGAAAAATTCCGAAAATATTTTATTTGTTTTCAAGACGGGCGAGCGCGTCCTTGTTGTTCTCGATGATTTTGCCCACCTTTTCGCAAGCGTGTAGATTGCCGCATTGTCCGCAAGTTTCCACTTTTTCGTTCAGCGCGCATTGACGGATAGGGCAGAGTTTGTCGCAAAACGGGGTTTTCAAACCGTCGACTCTGCAACCTTCGCAGTATATCATATCGGGCGTAATCTCAACCCGATTCCATTCCGACCATTTTCTTGCAACTTCCGCGCGCAACTTTTCGTCGTGCGTGACGGTTGCAATCCTTGCTTCGCATTTTTCGCAGTCAAGACCGCAATACGCAATCATTTCTCTCATATTTCACCTTCTGTACAAATTTGTGTAATGGCAATTTTAGTACAACCGTATTCAAAATTCAATTCCGAATTTCAATTATAATCGCAAATATCCAAAAAACGCGCACGGCGAATTTTCGGCGTCGTCCCAACGCGGGTCGGGGGGGCGTTCGGTTTGTTTTTT